>CAZTEN010000028.1:0-12526 GCA_964612495.1 uncultured Tissierella sp.
TTTGCATTCCAATTTCTCTTTGGATACCAATATTTTTTAGATCTACCTCTCCTCATTTGAACACTCCTATCTTTTCTCCCTAAATCGATAACTTATTTAAGTACCGGCAGCAATTGCTTAAAACCACTGAAATGAGGTGGGTGATTAAGACACACCATCTCGTATAGTAAAAGATACCCACCACTCATAGTAGTATAGGACATATACACCTCATTATATTCAGTAGGCATGTTCATTATGATTTTATCTTATATATCTATTAACATCCTTTAAATCGATTCCGGGATGAAGTGCAATATTTAATCCATTTGCAATTATTATAGATAAATCGTCAATAATAGTATCAATCTCCTTTGGAGTAACTATTGTATTAGCCATATAGGGATTTAATACTTCCTCGATTAGAGAATATCTATCCTCTGCAGATAGGTCATCTAGGAGCTTATAAAATTCCTTTCCCTTCTCTGCGGTTTCCTTTAAAGAGTCTATTATAAGGTCTAGAGTGTCACTTACTATTGTAGCTGCATTTACAACGGTTGGAATGCCCATGGAAATCACCGGTATCCCTAGAGTTTCTTGATTTAAAGCCATTCTCTTATTACCTACACCGCTTCCCGGACTTATTCCCGTATCTGATAGCTGGATAGTTGTATTGATTCTGTTCATTTTTCTTGAAGCTAATGCATCAACTGCTATAAGTAGATCCGGCTTAATCTTATCTACTATACCTTTTACAATATCTATGCTTTCAATACCAGTCATACCCATAACCCCAGGCGACATTGCTGCCACATTGGACATTGTTTCATCACTGTCCTTACTGTAATTTACAAAATACTGCCTAGTAACTAGAACCCTTTCTACTACCTTAGGTCCCAATGCATCTGGTGTAATATTCCAATTTCCCAGACCAATTATCAAAATTTTGGAATCGGGTTTGTTAATCTTAAGCCCTAGAATTTCTTTTGCCAAGGCTTGGCTTATTTCATCCTTCAAATCCCCATCGGTCTTATCTAAACTTGGAACATCTATGGTTATATATTTACCTATAGGCTTTCTCATGGTCTCCATTCCGCTTTTGTCCAAAACCTCAACTCTTGTTATGGAATATGTTTCCCTCTCCTCTACTTCAACTGATACTCCTTCTATTTCCTTGTTTTCTCCATCTCCATATAGTTCCTTATTTTCAACAGCTAAATCGGTATGAATGTTGTGCAATTTTATTCCCCTCTCTTCTAGAATTTCAAAAGATTCTTTCTATGCTTAAATTCTCTCCATATTACTATTTTTTATCCTTGCAATTTGTATACGTTCGTGGTACAATAAAGTTCGTTAGATTAGAGGAGGTGAAACTATTGGCAAATATTAAATCTGCTGTTAAGAGAATCCTAGTTACTGAGAAGAAAACTGCTTTAAATAAAAGTAAGAAAACTGAAATTAAGACATATATAAAGAAGTTTGAAAATGCTGTTTCAAAGGGCGAATTAGAAGAAGCACAATTACTTCTTAAAATTGTTGATAAGAAATTAAAGAGAGCAGCTCAGAAGAATATAGTTCATAAGAATGCTGTAGCGAGAAAGGTTAGTAGACTTCAAACTAAACTTAATAAAGCAATGTAAGACAAACTTCGGGCAGCCGGAGTTTTTTTATGCGGCTGCCCATTTTTAAATCCTCTTACATAGCTTAACCAACAATATCTCAACCTCTGTTCTTTGGTCTGTTGGGCTAGTTTTAAGCTTCTTATCCACTTGTAAGAGAATGTCCAAATATCTCTTTTGCTCTAGGATAGATTGGTTCCTTGCTTGAGTAGATATCTTTTGATACTCATATGGTTTAATTTGGAGCTTATCTATGATCTCACCATCTGCATAACCCTTGCTTCTATAAATATTGTATCCCAACATCAACCTCATCTGTCTAGTAATCATAAAAAGGATCTTCTGTACAGGTTCATTGGAATGATAAATACTATCAAATATTGCTATTGAACTATCTACATCACCTCCATTAACTGCAGCTAGAAGGTCGAAAATATTATTGTCTAAGGACTTTATCATGACTAAGTCTATATCTTCCTTTTGAATCTCCCCATTTTTGCAGTAACTTACAATCTTTATAAACTCATTCTCCAGGTCATATAAGGTAGAAACTATATTTCTGCTTAGATATGTACTATTTTGAATGAAATAATTTACATTTGATGATGATATTTTTATCTTGTGTTTTTTTGCTGTTTTCTCCACCCAAGTATTAAGAGGCTTTCCCTTTAACTTTGTAAAGTCTACGACTCTATTTAACTTATTATAATATTTATAAATCTTCGTGGTCTTTTTCAACTCATTTGTAGAATCAACAAATAAAAGCATTAGATGGTTTCCAAGATTATCTAGATAATCATAAATCCCATCATTTGTTTCATCATTAGAAAAAAACGAACTCATATCCCTAAGAACTACAATCTTCTTTGAAGCCATAAAGGGAAGTGTTTCACAGGAATTCATTAAAATATCAAAGCTAATATTTTTTCCATCCAGTATAGAGTAGTTTAATGCCTCCATACCGTGTGAAACATATCTTTTCTTTACCAATTCAATACATTCATTCCTAAGATAATCTTCATCACCCATAAATAGATATGTAGAGTTTAAATTCCCCCTATTTAAAACATCTATAAAATCATCATAGTTCATAACAATCTTTCCTCCAAGTGTATTTCTTCACTAAAATATATGATACCAGAAAATAAAGAATTAACATAGAATAATAGTCTATTTCATGGAGGAAGAAAGTCAAGCTATTCTTTTCCTTTAAAAAAGGCATTATATTATATGAATCATCAAAATTTATTCTTATCATCCCCATTTCATCGGTTCTATAGATTTTAGAACCTATGGATTGGAGTCTTTCAATAACATCAGCATTTGGATGAGAGTAGAAGTTATTTCTTCCAACGGAAATTATACTAGCTTCAGGCTTAATTACCCCTAGCAAGTCTTGGGATGAAGAGGTTGAACTTCCATGATGTGGGACTTTTAAAATATTTACTTTACTCAAATCATCCTTTAAACTAAGTTCAACCTCCCTTTCCATATCCCCTGTTAAAAGCACTATGTAGTCTTTATAATTCAAAATAGATATAAGAGATTTATTATTTGAACTTAATTCTTCAACATTGTCAAAAGGCCAAATTATTTGAAGGGATGTGTTATTATCTAATAAGATACAATCATCCTTCTTTAGAAGAATAATTGGAATATTCTTCTTTTTAATATTCTCTAGAAGCTCACCTTGAGGTAAATAACTGACAAATATCTTGTCTATTTTCATCTCATCTATAATAGCAGCTAACCCTTGGCTATGGTCCTCATCAAAATGAGTGATAATTACTCCTTGGAGCTTAAAAATTCCCTGCTTTTTTAAATATGGAAGGGTAATATTCTTTCCAATATCAAATGATTCAACCGGACTTCCACCTGTATCCATTAAAAAATTCTGAGCCTGGGTTTTTATTAGGATGCTATCCCCTTGACCTACATCTATGAAATCAATTTCTATATCATCTTTAAAAGTCATATCTAATGTTGATATAAGTATGAATAATAATAGATAATAGAATATTATCTTATTTACATAAAATGGAAATCCTTTAATATCTATCAGTCTAAATAATATGAAGATAAGTACATAATAAAGACCTATCTCCAATATTCCAGGAGAAAAGATATTAAATGAAATTACATCCATTGAATAAATAACTTCCACAAATTTATACTGTATAGTCAAAATCATATCTAAGGCAGTTCCAACTCCCATATTTAAAATAGGTATGGTGACTTGTAAGATGAGCATAATCATTCCAAAGATTAGACCTATGGAGAGAAAAGGCACTATTAATATATTCGAAATTATTCCAAGGAGAGGAATAGAATTGAAATAATAGCTTTGTATCGGCAATAAACCAATATTAACCCCTAGTATTGTTATAGCAGTCTTTATAGTTTTTATCCTAGTAGGATATATACTTATCCTAGGGCTTAAGACCAATAAGGATATAGTAGCAGCATAGGAGAGTTGAAAACCTATGTGAAATAGCCAATATGGATTTATCAATAAGCAAAGAATCATAGAAGCATAGATAGAATTTAAGCCATCATAAGGCTCATGGCTAAGTTTAGAAAAATAGAGGATAGTAAACATAAGCCCTGCCCTTATTGCAGATGGTGGTAAGCCAATAAAGAATATATAAATCCAGATTATCCCTAGCGTTAGAACAAAGTTATACCTTCTCTTGATTCCAATTCTAGAAAATATCAACAAAATAAAGCCTGCTATAATACCTATATGTAGACCGGATACGGCTAATACATGGGCTAGTCCCAATTCCCTATAATAACTTATATCCTCTTCTATAAGAAAGCTTGATTTCCCTAATATTATACTAGTCATTATTTGTGCATTTCGCTCACTTAAATGCTTATTGAATAAGGAAATAGTAGCTTGGGAAAAATTGTCTATCAACTTATAAATAATACTATTATTCTCTTCTATTAAGATAATAGAATAATCATTTACACTCATTGTATTATGAATACCATCAGATAATAAAAAGAGTTTTTGATTAAAAAGCTTAGGATTTGTATTTTTATTAGGCTCCTTTAATAGCCCATTTATTTGGATTTTATCCCCAAGATTAAGATCTCTATCTCCTCTTATGGTTAATTGTACCTTTCCAAATAATCTGTTATCCTCAACCAAATTAAGCTTTGCCACATATCTAGAATATTCTTCATTATAATCTACTCTTTCGTGGATAATCCCAATATAGTCCTGACGAATCCCTCTTAGACTATTAAGCTTGCTCTCACCCTTAAGATTAGCAAGGATGATTCCTAGTATGAAAAACATAAGAATAATCCAAATATCATTGGGCTTTTTTCTTAAAATAGAGTTTGAAAATGATATTAGTATTACTATTAAAAAGAAAAAAGCTAGTAAGTTATCAATAAAAATAAAATATGAAGTAATAATACCAATTATTAAGGCTATGAGAATTGAAGCTAATGGTCTTAACATTAAATTTCTCCCTTTGTATTTTTGGCTTATTGCTATATAATTAAATAGGATGATTTAATTATACCATATTACCTTGAAAATATTGATACATAAAGGTGGTAAAGAACATGACAATAAAAGTTTATAGAGATAATCCATATCTAAAGGAACTGGAAGCAAACGTTGTTGAAAAAAGATACTTAGATGAAAAATTCTATATAAAATTAAATAAAACAATATTCTACCCTAATCTTTCAGGAGGACAGCCCGGTGATATGGGCTTTATTAACGATATAGAAGTCTTAGAAGCTTATGAGGATGGAGAAGATGTAGTTCATGTCATTTCTTCAAATGTCTCTGGAAATAAGGTTAAGGTCACCATAAACTGGGAAAGAAGATTGGATATAATGCATCAGCACACGGGTCAACATCTTCTCTCTGCAGTTTTTTATAAACTATTTAATGGAGATACGGTTGCTTTTAATATAGGTGATGAATATGCTTATATAGACATTACACTCCTGGATCTAACTGAGAAAGATGTAGAAAGAATAGAATTACTTGCCAACAAGATAATCCAATCCAATTTTAACATTAAATCCTATTATGTAGATGAAAAACAACTTAAAGAACTGCATTTAAGTAAATCATCTAAGGTGAAATCTAATATTAGAATTGTTGAAATAGAAGGTTTTGATTATAACACTTGTGGTGGAACGCATCTTAAGAATACAGGTGAACTTGGAATCTTAAAGATTATTAAATGGGAACATAGAAAAGGCAACATAAGGGTGCAATTCATATGCGGGAACAGAGCCTTAAAGGATTATATCTGGAAAAACAAGTACATTAAGGATATTGCTCTATTATTCTCATCTAAAAACAAAGATGTACTAGATAAGGTAGTAAAACTCTATGATGAGAAAGATGCCTTAGAAAAAAACAACCGAGCCTTAAGGGAATCCTTAAACATATTAAAAGGAGAAGATTTCCTTAAGGAAGCGCAGATAAAGGACGGAATTAGATTTGTATATATGAAACATGAGTCTCTAGACTTTAAAGAACTTTCATATATTGCCGGATATTTAAACTCTCTTGAAAATATTATTCAAATCCATGGTATCTACAATGGTGATAAAGGACAGTTATATATAAGTACTACTAAAGATATAGATATAAATCTCCAAACTATTTATAAAAATATAAGTGATAATCATTCCATAAAAGGTGGCGGAAACCCATATACTTTTCAAGGCGGAACAGAAGCTGATGAACTTAACACAATAATGGAACTATTTCTTGAGGAAATAATAAAAGAACTAAGGGCTAAAAAACAGCCTTAGTTCTTTTCCATTATCTCTTCCCAAAGAGTATTTTTCTCATTGGTCACCCCTCTATAATCGATACACTTTTTATAAATGGATTCCAATATACCATGGTTTTCCTTTGCGCTCTTTAAAGCCTCTATCCCCTTTTCTATTAGACTATTATAAAGGATTAAATCCTCCTCCTTAAGACTATCCGAATCCAAGTATTCTTCAAGATCAATAGTTGTAAATATATAGTTCTTAGTTTCCTTAATAGTGGATATTATAGTGTTTAACTCCTTAATTATTAAACTATCTAGCTTTTGAGGCACCATTGGGTTATGAAAGAGCTCTATATGGAAATTTCTAATCTTTGCTTCTTCAGCAATTCTCTTTAAAAAAGTTGTCTTTCCTGTTCCTATATTACCATTTAAAAAATATCTATCCTTTACTCCATCAATTATTGTTGAAGTATAATCAACAAAGCCTTCAGGAGTATAAGCAGCACTAAATAGATGTCTCTCCTTAAATCCATCTATATCATTAATAGCAATATCCTTTGAAAAAATCCGTTCAATAGCTGTCTTTGTTAGCTTATTTATCCCTTTGAAATCCATATTCCCACTATTATATGCTTCAATCTCATCATAAATAAACCTACTACTCTTAAAAAAGTTAAATGCTCTTCTGTATGATTGTTTGTTCTTTGACTTAGCAGAGAACACCTCATCTTTATATAGCCCAATAAGTCCCTTATCCACATATTTACCAAGGTCTATTATAGTGTCAATCAAACCTGGATATAGGGGATCTATAATATGGGGAGCAGTTCCATCTACAAGAGCCACCTTTAGCTCAACTATCACTATTCCATCTATAGATTGAGGATCTGAAGGACAGTGGTGATATTCAACATGGTAACCCTTCTTCACTGCATTATCACCAATTTCCCTCATCAAAGAAGATTTACCACCTCCAGGCATACCCTTTAAAATATATAACATATTTCTGTTAATATCTACTATATTATCATGATAGCTAAAGAATCCCATAGAGGTGTTACCACCAGGAAAGATTCTCCGAACTTTAGCCATAAAAAACACCTCCTAAAATTGAATACATAATATATTTTATTCCCCTAAAGTTATTATGTGCATGGAGATAAAAAAGAAACATTAGTCTGGAAACCCTAAGCTATCATCGACTGTAAATCAATAGGGAATAAAAATAGCTAATGAAGTAAAATAATCCACCAGAATTCAAAATATCCAATGGATAGCTTGTATTCTGGTGGATTATTATTATGGCTGAGGTCTAAGAATTTCCGTTCTCTTTTCTACTCTATGATTAAGCAGGTCATTGTTTACAATATATCTCTCATGATGTCCTATACCAATCTCTCCTAATTCATCGAAAGCAGCAATATCTAAAACAACCCTAGTTTCATCAATTTCTATTATTGAAGCATTGACTGTTACTATCATGCCTTTAGTAGTAGCATGCAGGTGGTCTATATTTAAGATTTTGCCTATTGTTATATAGTTTTCCGGTAGCAATGGATCTACTAAAGTAACTGCAGCTTCAATCATCAAAGCAGCTAAAACCGGTGTAGATAACAAATCCTTAATGGCACCACTTCCGAAGTTAATAGCTGTGTCTTCTTCAGTAATCTTCTTCTGTATAGCCTTAGACATGCCCACATTTAGCTTTGGAAATATCATAAACAAATCCCTCCTTTTCTTCTACTATATTATAGCAACACTTCATTGTGCTTATATAAATACCCAAAATTCATTCTAAAACTCTTTTACCTTTTTCAGTTATACTAATCATCTTTATTGGTATGGCATTACAGTTAGATATAGCACAGCCTGAACATTTAGCTTGACAGGTAGGGGATCCTAAATCCTCAGATAAATATCCCATCCTAATAAGCTGATTTACAAGTTCATTAACCATTGATTCAGATATATTTAAATTTTTTCCAATTGATGATTTAGAAAAAACTTTCGACTCATTAATTTCCTTTAAAACATTTTTTAACATTTTATCACCTCTAGAATCCCAAAAGACTTCCAATCTGATATACAAGGACTGCTCCAATCCAGCCGATTATAAATGGATATACTGCCATAAATACTGTCCACCCTATTGAGTTAGTTTCTTTTTTTACCGTAGCAAGGACGGCTGCACATGGTGTATATAGTAGAGTCATTACTAAAAAGGAAATAGCTGTAAGGGGTGTAAACACCTGCTGAATTGCATTAATAAGCTCGCTGCCTTCACTTGCCCCGCCATATACCATCCCAAGTACTGCAACCACCGCTTCCTTGGCTGCAATTCCTGCAAATAGACTTACAGAAGCCTGCCACGTACCAAAACCAGCAGGAACAAAAATTGGAGCTATTATAGTTCCAATTTTACCTAGAAGGCTTTCTTGACTATATGGTTCAACCCCTAGTGGGAATACTGATAGTATCCATAACAATGTAACTACTATAAAAATAATAGTACCTGCTCTTTGAAGAAAATCCCAAACCTTATCCCACATATCCCTTATAACGCTTCTAAAAGAAGGTAGTCTATAAGGTGGTAGCTCCATTATAAAATGTGAGGATTCACCTTTAAATAAGGTCTTACTAAATATCTTGCCCATTACAAGAGCTACTATAATTCCCAGACCATATATTAAAAATAAAACTATGCCTCCATTATCAGCAAAGAATGCTGAGATGAACACAAGATAAATTGGAAATCTTGCTCCACAGGACATAAATGGATTAATTAATAATGCAATCATTCTGTCCTTTTTATTCTCGAGAGTACGGGTAGCCATTATTCCCGGCACATTACAACCAAAGCCAACAATCATGGATATAAATGTCTTTCCGTGGAGCCCTAAGGCTCTCATTAAACCATCCATGACATATGCTGCTCTTGCCATATATCCGGTATCCTCTAATATTCCTAGGAAGAAATACAATACTGCAATAAGTGGAACGAAAACCACTACTGCTCCAACACCTCCAACTACACCATCAATTAAAAATGAAAGGAGCCAATCCGGAGCATTTAAATTTAGCAATAGTCCAGATAGCCACCCTCCTAAATTTTCTATCAATCCTTCTACATAACCACCTAATAAATCAGAACCTATTACAAAGGTAAGCTGAAATGAAACAAACATTATAAGTGCAAATATAGGTATGCCAAGATATTTGTTAGTAACTATTTTATCTATTTTATCAGTTAAAGTTTCTTGTGACTCAGTTGGCCTATTAACTGAACTATGAATAATCTTTCCAATAAAATCATATCGTCTATCTACTATTTCCAATTCATATTCTGAAGCCTTATCACCTAATGACATTAGACGTTGATTTACAAGTTCATTGTTCTTGAGCTCACTAAGCACCTCTTTATCACCTTCTAAAGCCTTAATAGCTATCCAATTATTTGGATACTCGCTACTTGAACCTTCTAAGAGTCTTCTAATATCATGAATTTCCTTATCAATGTTCTCACCATAAGAAATTGGGGCATAATTAAATCTATCTTCATTTATAAATTCAACTGCTTTTTGGATTAGGGAATCTATACCCTTTTTCTTTGCAGCAATTGTGGCTATTACAGGGATACCAAGACTTTTAGATAATCTCTCAACATCAATATCGATATTTTTGGATTTAGCTTCATCCATCATATTCAAGGCTATAATTACTTTGGTTCCCATCTCCATAAGCTGGGTAGTTAAATACAAATTTCTTTCAATATTAGTTGCATCTACAACATTTATTACAACATCAGGGTTTCCTTTAATTATAAAATCTCTTGCAACTACCTCATCTTCAGAATATGCCCCAAGGCTGTATGTACCCGGTAAATCAACTATATTGTATATATTTCCATTGAAATTAAGCTGGCCTTCTTTTTTCTCAACAGTAACTCCAGGCCAGTTTCCTACATGTTGATTTGAACCTGTCAGAGCATTAAAAAGAGTCGTTTTTCCACTGTTTGGATTTCCTACTAATGCAATTGTGTTCATTGTACACTTCCTTCCAGTTGATAATCATTATCAACTTATGTTGTAAAAATTAAATACTTAGGATTATATTACGTGCAAGACTTCGTCCTAATGCCATCTTGCACCCCGATACATTCAGAATTAGAGGACCTATATCATTTTTGAATACTCTTACTCCAGCCCCTCTTCTAAGTCCAAGTTCGAATAGTCTTTTCTTTACATCTTCACATCCATTTATCTCTTTAATTTTACCAAATTCGTTTCGCTTTAAAAAAACCATAGCTTTATCTTCCATTTTATAACCTCCATAAGATGAGTGATAATTGTTATCAATAATATAATATTACTATTCAGTAATAATTGCAATAGTTAATTTTTATAAATATAAAGCCCTCATAATGTGAGGGCTTTATATGTTCATAAATTTATTTGTACAAAATGTTTTGTTTTAATTCCTCTGCTCTCTCATCACCAAGAAGATATTTAACGATTTCTATAGTGAAATCTACTGCAAGTGCAGGACCCCTTGAGGTAATTATGTTTTTGTCTCTTACTACGTTTTCCTCTATATAGTTACTTTTAGGGAAAACCTTATTGAAAGACGGATAGGAAGTAATATTTCTTCCTCTAATTATTCCAGCTTTCTCTAAAACAATAGGTCCGGCACATATGGCAGCCACCAGTCTCCTTGATTCATTCATCTCTGTTACTATATCTATTACTCTAATATCATCTTTTAGATTAGAGGCTCCTAGCATACCACCGGGAATTACTACACCATGATAGTCCTTTAATTCACCTATCTCATCTATTGTCTTATCAGCTCTTACAATGATGTCATGAGCTCCCCTAACTTCTTTGTTGTCCGTAATTGCTATAGTATCTACTACAATATTCTTTCTTCTTAAGTAGTCAACAACTGTAAGAGCCTCTACCTCTTCAAAGCCTTCTGCTAGAAATAATAATATTTTCATGAAGCACCTCCATAACATTTTTATACATCTATAAGGCTGGTCTTTCTAGATTTATTTTATCAAATATTCCCATAATATGCAAACTTCTGTTTTAAGTAAAAGTTCTTAAAAAAATCTAGATCAATTTTTATTAATCAATCTAGATTTTTTTCGACTATGAGTTTTATATTTATTGTGCTTTATACATACCCTTACTTTGCATGTAATTAAATATTCCCTCTCCATATTGTTGCTATTAATAGTTTTACTTGTCAAAAAATGGCGTTCAAAGAACGCCATTTAAAAGGTATTTATGCAATTATTGGCGGGAGTATGTGGGAATCGAACCCACCTAAGAGGCTCTGAACCCCTCACGCTAGTTTTGAAGACTAGAGAGCCCACCAGAACTCATCTACCCCCAGATATATTAGAAGCATTACTACTAAACGATTCTAACATAGATATAATTTATAGTCAAGGTTAAAAAGTAGAAATTTGTCGCCTATTTGACGTCGTAATAGAAAAAACTATCTAAAACTATTTGACTAGTATTAGATAGTTTTGCCAATCAACAATATACTTAATCAACAATATACTTAATCAACAAAGCCATAAATATTTCCTACATAAATATTTCCTATAAGTATATTATTCTCAACATTAGGCAATAATATACTATAGTCTTACCCATTAACAGGATAAGGCAATGCTGAGGAGTAACCTGGGCAGTTACTGGGTTTCTAAACAGAAGTGGACAGTTGGAATCTGGCTGTATGCCTTTATCCGCTTCTGGAAGAACAAATGCGTTAAACCTCAGGGGTCTGGTGACATCGTCCCCAAGCTTATGCTCCCTCACGGAGTATATCTTTAAATAATATATTTAATTGATTAATTAAAAGTTCCCCATTTGGGTAAGCTAGAGTCTATTTCTTGCTTACCTTTTCTGTTTCTAAATACAGCATTTTTAATAGACTCTCATCATTTGGGAATACCTTTCTTGTTTTTGTTACTTTTCTAAATTGGCTATTTAAACTTTCAATGACATTGGTTGTATACATATTATGGCATATATTTCATATTTGATCTAATTTGATGTAGATACAGCATTGTATCTTTGCAAAAGGATATACAGTAGCTATTGCTTCTCTAAATCCAATTAGGCCATGTATAAGGGATTACACTGAATTCTC
>CAZTEN010000029.1:0-10918 GCA_964612495.1 uncultured Tissierella sp.
AGTTAGGTGCTTGAACTTCAAAAGCACTACCTTGATAGAATCTAATAGTAGCAATGTCATTTTCTCTTAAGTACATCATAGCTTCTTCTACTGCTTCTTTGTTTAAAGGTAATTGCTCATATGACTCTACATCCATGAAATAATATAATTCTCCATCACTATATAAATATTGCATTTCCTTAGTCTCAATTGTAGCCTTTTCAAATCTTTCAGTTGGATTAAAGGTTACATCCTTTGTTCCACCTGATAATACACTTCTAATCTTAGTTCTAACAAATGCTGCTCCTTTTCCTGGCTTAACGTGTTGGAAATCAACTATTTGATAGACATCTCCATCCCATTGAAAGGTAACTCCTTTTCTAAATTCACTTGCTGATATCATAAATTTCCTCCTACCTTTTTCGTCTAATTTATTCTTTCTTCTACTTATTATATCAATATCTAGTATTTTCCACAATATAAATATCCACAAAGTCAATTTTATGTTATTTGAAAATTCTAATTCTCATACCATAAAAGAAGGTTTGTAGGAGATTATTTCCCGTCGCTTTCAGGAAGGTGCTAAGACTTAAATGGAGGTTAAAAGCTGCGGCTAAGAAATTTCTCTAATTCCATCAAGATCTCTTTACTTATTTCAGAAGGTTTCTTATTATCCACATTAATAATTATATCAGAGGATATAAGATAGAGATGCTCTCTTTCCTTAAATAAATTCTCTACCTTCTTATAAAGGTCCTGACTTTCTTTAAGTAATGGACGAACTACCTTACTCCTATTTAAGTTTTCGATTATGGTATCTATTTTCCCCATTAAGAGAATTATATATCCATTCTTTCTTAGCTCTTTTATATTCTCTTCTCTAAGAACTACACCACCTCCTGTAGAAATGATATAATCTTCTTTCTCTGATAGCTGATTAACAATATGATGCTCCACATCTCTAAAATAACCTTCCCCTTTTTTATCAAATATTTCCCTTATGGAAAGATTCTCTTTCTTTTCAATCAAATCATCTGTATCACAAAAACTTTTTGACATAGCTTCAGATAATACCTTACCAATCTCAGTCTTACCAACTCCGCTCATGCCAATTAATACTATATTTTTCATATGTTTTTAAAGCTCCTATCTATTTAATCTCTATAAAGCCAGGGAGGTAGAAACCATACATACCAATAACTTCCCTATTGTATTTAAGATCTATTCTATCTGAAAAATCAGAAGGTCCTTCCGTAATAATTATACCTCTAATTAAAGGTTTATAGACATCAGATTGAACAATAATTTTTGAATCTCTACCTTTTAGTACTATTATACCACTAAATTCAAATCTACCCTCAATTATTATATCCCCCTCTATGATTATTACACCCTTAAGCTTTACAGGGTCTAAAGTAGGCTTATCTATTATTCTCAGAGAAACAGGAGTATATATTCTATTTTTTATATCAAAGAATACTTTATAAAGAGGTACCTTGCCATATATCTCTTCTGTAGTCGAGCTTGAACTTATTCTCCTTATAATATCCCTGGAATTATTTTCAGCTTCGATTACTATCTCATGGTGACTGAAAGTGCTAAGTTTCTTAAAATCACTTGGTAGACTATCTAGACTTAAGTCTTCTATACCATCATAGAATTCATCCATTTTAGCACATGTATTAAAATCCAAATCATAGGATATAAGTGGTAGACTACCTTCCTCAAAAATGCTGTTAACATAATTGACCTTCTTCTTAGATATACTCCTTATGCCCCTATAATAGGATTCTGCAACTACTTCCATACATCTTCTATCATTTAGATTTTGAAACTCTATACTTACTACATTATGCTTGTCCTCTATGTCCAAATCTTGGGCCTCAACATTAATTTTTGCTGACTTGGCACTTGTAGCAGGCGCCTTCAAATATGCAAAAATATAAGACATCAAATAATTACTTTGATAATAATTATCATAAACAACCCTATTTACCTTAGATTCAGCAAGTAAGCGTGCTTGTATCTTATCCCTGCTAACTATACTAATATTAGATTCTATTGTAGATATATAAGTGAGATGAGTCACAGCCATCATGACGATGCAGGATACCAAGATAAAGATTGGTGTACTAAAACCTCCTCTTTTCATAAATCCTCCTAAAAATCAAAGTCCTTATCTAAAAAAAGGCATGACTTAAAACTATGAAATAAATCTTCTTCGAAACCCATAGAAATATCAAGATATATAAGTTTATTTTCAACTTCAACCCTAGTATTAGCTATGGATAGAACTCCTTCACATACCTCATTAAAACCGGAAAAGTTTTTTCCTTCAGGATATATAGGGAATTTTCTATTGGTCGCTACTCTTATTAGCTTATTATCCTTAGAATAATAGGTTGCAAAGTTAAATCTTGTATCTGAGTTAATAAGGCCGCTATCCTTAAAAATTACAAATCCAATGTTTTCAGGATATAGGCTATTTAAGTTCAAAATATTATCCGATGATATGAGCATATCAGCATTTTTTAATTCTTCTTTTATATATTCAATACCAAATCTTCCATTGAGTAATAGCTCATCCATATCCTGTCCTTGTGTTGAGGCCTTGGTCGTATAGGTCAATATGGAGAAAATACCGGCAAGGACTATGGACAATATGCTAAATCCAATTATAAATTCAATTATTGTAAATCCTTTTTTACTTTGTAACAGATGATTTATATTGTACCGTTTTAACATTTATATCATCCTTAGATTCAACAATTACAATATATTCTATAAACCCTTCACTACTATATAGTTTAACTAGTTTACACCTATATAAAGAGGTATCAAAGTCCCCATCCTCATAGATTATTTCACCAATGTCATCTAGGTCTGAAATCGTTTTTATCGCAGATACACTTTTGCTTTTAAGCTTCTCTGCTACCATCTCTCCAATATAATTCATTTCATCTCTATGCCTAATATTTTTTATATTATTAAATGAAAAACCCAATAAAGGCAAAATAGATGTTGCCAGTAAGCCTAGAAAGAACAAGCCTATAATTGCTTCGATTAAAATTGACCCTTCTCTTTTCATCATACTAATATTCCTTTAAATTTACTTTTCCCGTTGCAGGGGTTACAGAGAGACCATATATCTTCTTATTATCAAGCCTTATAAAGACCGTACCACTATGATTAGGTACCCCATTTCTGCCAAATTCCACTTCAATAACTCCAGAATCTTCTAAATTAAAGGGCTTTAAAATAAGTTGGACTCCATTTTTGAAGTAATGGCTTTGTATATTTTTTCCATTGGATTCAATAACATAATAATTTCTTTCATAATCAAAAGCTACTCTATGTGGTTCACCCTTAACAATAGATTGATTTCTGGCAAATAATATATTTTTTCTAAACTCCTTAAGCTCTTGATCTTGTTCATAATTATATAAAACTTTGAAACTAGGCATTGCAATAGAAAAAAGCAAAGAAAAAAGAGCTAGTACAACGACTAGCTCTATTAGTGTAAATCCCTTATATCTGTCCATCTAGTACATCGTCTCCGTTAAGTAATATAGCATATATATAACTTCTGCTCTGGTTATTTTGTTATTCATACTACCATAGCTTTGTGACCGTACTTTTTCATCATATAACATCTTTGTTGCCATGTCAGACCATTTAAAACCGTAATTTCCTGATACCCGTCCCATTATAGTCTCTATTTCCATATAGGAAATATTGTTGTTCGGTTTAAAGGTACCATCCGGATATCCGCTTATATACCCTTGGGCATATGCATAATTTATAACTTCTGCAGATGGTCCAAATGTGCTAAAGTCCTTAAATAACTTATCATTAACAGGATAGTATGGAAGATTCCACCTATTCATCCTGCTTAAAAGCCATAAAAATTCTGCTCTTGTAACCTGTCTATCCGGCTTAAATGTCCCATCCGGATAACCATATATTATATTACGTCTAACGTAGGTATATATTTCTTCATTTGCCCAATGACCTCTGGCATCCGGAAAGTATTTAGCTCCCGTATCAAGAAAGACTGCATATATACTGCCTTCAGAAGAAATGGTATTTGGAGATACATAGGCTGTTATCTTACCTTCATCTACATTTATCTCAGTAGGTATATAAGTCCAAAATCCTTTGGCCAGCTTATATACCCCTCCCTTAATCCTGTCTCCATAATATTCAAAACTCAATTCAATAAGTTTATCATTATTTAAATTTGTTGAGGTATTTAAAATACTTACTCTATAGCTATCTGAACCTTTAACCAGACTACTTGGTACATTATTACCCACATCATAGGTTATATTAACAGTTAATTGGACCGAATGATAATAGGTACCCGGTAGAATATTAATTAAAAATGCATTATCAGAGCTCAATACACTACCACCGGCTAAAGGAATCATAGATGATACACTTTCCCCTATTCCTGCACCTTGAGTAAGTTCCTTATATTTACCATTATACCCTTCGGAATAACCATCATAAAATCCTGAAACAAATAGGTCTCTGTAGTTTGAGGACTGAAGGTTCAAATCGTACTCTGATATTAAATACTGCTCATTTGGAATGGACCTCTTCCAGTCATTGCTTAACCTTTGCAGATAATCCATATTGCCTTGGATTTCTCCTTTGAGTTTTCCTATTTCCTGACCACTGGAAAGTGCATCGCCCTCATCCCTTATGGTATCATTCATATTTGCTTGTCTATATGCGGCATTATAAGATTCTTCATACTTCCTTAAGAAAGCGGACAAGAATCCTTCCTTATATTCTTCAGAATCATTGTTAAGTGAATATTCGGTAATAATTACCCTATCAGTTGGTAGATTTCTGGTATAGTCTTTATCCTCTTTCTCATAGAAGTCCTTATAGGCAAAAGCAGAACCCATTAGCTCTCCTATAGCTTCGCCATCTTCTATACCTTGAGCCAAGGTTACACGATAAGGTTCAAACTGTGCTTTATCATAGGATAGAATATATTCATCCCTAAAGGCTAGTTTAAAAGCATCTATAAAAAACTCCCTATAATCAGAATCTTGAGTACTAAGATTAAACATAGACCTGATTTCTTTGTCACTTGGAAGAGCCCCTTCCCAGTCTGATTTATCTCCGTTTTGGAAATCCCTTGCTCCATAAATATTTCCTAAAGCCTTGCCCAGCTCTGTTGGGTAATCATACACAGTACGTTCCTTAAGTCCCTCTTCAAAGCCGTCAAAGAAACCCTCTTCAAAGTCATCTAAATCAAAATCTTCCGTACCATCTACCAAGTCTTCAAATTCTTTAGTGGTAAGGTATTTCAAATAAGCCTTTTCATCATCTCCGTCGGCACCCGAATAATTCTTAGATTCTGAAAGACCTGCTTCATATCCTGCATCATAGCTTGGATTTTCTGTATCAGAGTTTGAATCAGCAGCTGCCATAGCAAAATTTATATTAAATATAAATAGGAAAGCTAAGATAAAAATGAGTAATCTATTTATTTTCATAACTAACTACCTCCTAACAAGTACTAATACTCTGCCTACAGTTAAAACTTCTCCTGAGCTTATGCCGTTGTTTTTCATTATTTCATTCTTATACCCAATAGTGCCATAAATTTTCCTAGAAATACTTGTAACCGTATCTCCCGCCTCTACCTTGTAGAAGAAATTAGCTGGTGCATCATTTGCACCCTTATCCTCACTTACAGGATAGAAGGCTTCAAGCTTGTCTATAAGAAATACACCAAAATCGTCCCTATCATATGGTAGCTCAAAATATAGGTGGGTAAGCTTTAATGGATACAAGTTCAAGTCCTCCGGCACACTGGTCTCAATATTGGACCAACCAAGCCATGAAATGCCCTCAAATACAGCTATATCAATATCATCCCCACCTTGAGTTCTAAATCTCATACCAAGGGTACCTGGGGAATATCCAAAGGCATTAACCCACATACTGATTGCATCGGGTGGATATTTGAATTCCATATTATATCCTGATAAATCTATATATGCCCTGTTTTCCTCGTTAAGAGCAAGCATATCGTATTCGAATCTTAAAGAATACTTCCCTGATTTCTTTATAGTTGAAGGGCTTACATTACCTTTAATCATATCATTTGAAGGTATAAAGCTATAATTTCTGTTTTCAAAATCAGACAGCATATATACCTTAGTATAATCACTTTCGTCTATTTCAGTTGAGCTACCCGCAGCTGTACCACCAGTCCCTCCACTAACTCCTGCAGACCCATCAGATGCCCCATTTGGGTCACTATATCCATCAAAAGCACCAAAAAGTGAGCCTTCTCCGGGACCATCTGCTACATCCACATATATGACTTCAGTATCAGTCTCAGCCAATCCATCCAGGCTATATACCTTAAGGCTCATATTACCACCAAGCTCTGCATTAGTTGACCTATCCATAGACAAGGTATCCACTATTATTCTCCTTGGACTGGTTTCAATGGATTTAACGGCCTCTACTATACCATCATAGTTGCCATTGAATGGAAGTGCTATCCCCATCTGCTTAACATCCAATTCACCAATCTTCTCGATGCTTGGCTGGCTAAAGTTCAAATCAGAAACAGTAAGCCCATCCTTAGCCAACAAATCATTTAGTAGATATATTATCTGAGCTTGGTCGAGAGTAGGAAAATAATGTGCTAGAACTTCATTTCGCTCCCTATGTAATACGGTCCATTCCTTTTTAATATTGTCTTCCTTCTTCAAGGTCTTGTTCATATCTTCAATCTTAGTATCCAGCTCAAGTTTTTCAGCTTCCAAAGAGCTGATTTTTTCGGCTTGAGGAGTAAGGATAAATTTATTAGATGCCCATATGACAAGAGCTATTCCCAATATGGTTAATAAAGTCTTCTCACTCTTGGTTAGGGGTCTCATCTTGGACTTGGTCTTCTTTAGCTGTTTCATTTCCATCTATGCTCACATCCTTTAGAGTTAAATTTAGAACAAAATTATAGTAGTCATCAATGCTATTGATACTGGAAATGAAAATAGATTCACTTTCCTCCATTAGCTCAAGACCTTTACTAAATTCAGCTATGGAATATGTATCCTTGGCTATTCCTGTAATCTGAATTTCCCCCTCATATGCACTGAAGTTAGATAAAAATAAATTCACAGGCATCTTTGACCTAATCTTAATAAGAAGGTCTTCGTCTATTATGTCCTTGGCTTCCAATGCCTTATCCATGGCTATTATTTTATTTACCTCATCTCTAAAGGTATTTACTTCAGTCTCCAAAGCCTTTATCTCTTCAACCTTCTTAACAGTTACAGGGTCTTCTGCTACTTGTTTTCTATCATATATGTCAGCATTTAAACTGCCAATTCTAAGCTGATTAAAAATGCTATAGCCTACTATACCGATAATTGACAGTAGTAAGAAACCATATAATAAATGTCTTTTTTCTAACTTGAATTCCCTTTTTTCTATATAGGATTCAAAAAAGTTTAAGTCTCTCATCCCTACACCTCACTTAATCGGATTAAGCCACCAATAGCATTGGCATACTTTGATAATTGTCCGTTGAATTTCACTTTCTCAAGGGAAGATAACTTAACACATGGTATCCCAAAGAAATTAGAAATATGCTTGTCTATTCCCCCTATATCTGAAAGTAAGCCGTGAATTACGATTAAGCTGATTTCATTTCCAATCTCCCTAGTCTTAAAGTATCTAAACACCAATTCCACCCTGCTTAAACACTCATCAAAGCCTTCCTTAGTGATTTCTAAAAACTTAAAGTCATCAGAAATAGGTGATAATTCATCTTCTAAGTCCTTCATATTCATAAGCTTATCATAGATATCCTTTTCAGATATATGCTCTATATTTCTATGTAAATCCACTAGGTATTTGACACCTATTTCTATAGCCCTTGATACCTTAATGGTTCCTTGATGGGTAATAGTAAGACTAGTATTTTCATATCCTAAATCCAGACATGCAATAGGGTCTTCAGTCGGATAGTAGTTATTAATCTTATCTCCCACAAATATAAGCTTATTAATTGCATTTCCTTGATAATCAAGAACTGCAGGTTTCAAATCTATGTTCTTTATTAAATGCAAATGAGTCTCAACAATTACCTTAGGAACTCCTATTAAAAGAATACTTAGCTTTTCTACTCCATCCTCCACTATGGAGCCCAGGATTATAAAGTTGACTATATATTCCTGGGGATTTATAGGTATATAGTCCTCCAGCTGATAGTTTATAATGGACTTAATCTGTGCTTGGTCCACCTTAGGCATAGTAACCTCTCTCATAATTACATTAGTAGAGTTTACTACCCCATGAACCTCCCCTTGAGTTGCCTTATTTTCCTTAAGGCAATTTCTAAGTAAATATGAAAGCTGATCTATATCCCGAATCTCACCATTTTCATATAGACCTTCAGGCAGGTCTAAAGAGAAGCTTTTGCCAACTACTACACCCTTTTTTGTATACTTTCCTTCAACAATCTTTATTTCATCTTGAGCAAAATCAAAGGATAATGTATTTTTGCTATTAAAAACACCCAAAATGTACTCCTCCTCATATCAATAAACTTAAATACCAATCTATAATAGCCTGTCCCCAAAGAAGCGTTATAAAAAACCCCAATACAATAAAGGGTCCAAAGGGTATAGGGTCTTTTCTGCTTTTAAGTTTTGCAGCCAATAAGAACACTGAGATAATTGCACCTAAAATAAAGGATAAAAAGATAGCAAATAATATTTTCTTCCATCCTAATATAAAGCCTAGGGAAGCAATAAGGGTAACATCTCCCCCACCCATACCGCCACGTGATAATAATACTATGGCTAAAAACAAACCTCCAGCCATAATAAGCCCAATAATACTGCTAAAAATCTCAGGAGAACCTCCCATAAAATAGATGAGCACCTTATAAAAAGTTGATAAGCTCAATATAATAACTACAAGAACATCAGGAATAATCATCTGCTGTAAATCTATAAAAGTAATAACAATAAGAACTGAGGATATAAGTGAATAAAAGAGAAAATCCAGAGTAAAGCCAAATCTAAAATACATAATTATATAAAGAATTGCATTTAAAGATTCTACAATAGGATACTGCTTAGATATTTTAGCCTTGCAATATCTGCACTTTCCGCCAAGTGAAAGAAATGAAAACAAGGGAATATTATCATACCATTTAAGACTATGATTGCACCTAGGACAATGAGACCCCGGCCATGCAATGCTTTCACTTCTTGGAATACGATATATACATACATTTAAGAAGGAACCAATGATTAGTCCGTATATTAAGATTAGAAATGCCATAAATTCCTCCATAAAAATATCCACCTTGTAAAGTAAATTTGAATCTAATTGTTAATTAATGTTTTAATTATTTAATATAATATACATTAGAATTAATAACCGGATCTCCCTGTGTGGTTCCTGTTAATGCTTTTGGAGTGACTTCAAAGAAAATATACTTGTTTTTGTAGGTTTTTTCAGGTACAGTAAATGATTTGCTATTTATACCTGTTATTTGGGTTTTATCTTTCCCGTCAGCATGGTTGCTATAATACCATTTAAATATTGAATAACCTTCTGTATCTCCTTCAGCATCGGAATATGTGTAACTCCCCGTAAGAGTGTTCCCCGATACTGAAATTATTACATCCGAAGCAACAGGTTTGCTATTTGCTCCACCTGACATAATTTTAACCGGAAAAACACAAAATACACTGGTGCCATATCCCTCGGCTATATCAGTAGAACGTGGTCTCACCATAAAGTAAATATATTTGTTAACATCCTCTTCAACAGGTGTATAAGTTTTTGTTGTAGCTCCGGTAATTAGGGTTAAACCTGTTCCATTAGAATTAGTACTTCTGTACCATTTATACTCAGAACCAGAATCATGCTCTGCTTCTTTTTCGGCATCATAATAATCATAAGATCCAGTTAGCATACTTCCCTTTGCTGATGTTCTATCTAGTCCTATACTTTCAGGTCCTGTAATGGTAACCTTAGAGGCAATGGGCGCATTAGAATCTACTGCGACATTATTTTCAATAACAATATCAAAGAAGTTTGTAGCAGACTTTGGAGGTATAGAATTATCAAAAACCTTTACACCCACTGTAAATGTTCCGGGCTCAATTGGTGTCCCACTTAAAATACCTGCACTTGACAATATCATACCATAAGGCAATCTGCTACCTTCACTAACAAGGTAGGTATATGGTGTGGTCCCCCCGTCAGCTGACAAGCTATAGCCAGAATAGGCTTCATCAACTTTTCCATTTGTTGGATTACTAGGACTAAATGTAAGTGTCTCATTAGAAATAGGTGTTGGACTAAGGTTGACAATCTTTAAGGCTACACCATCTTCTATATCTGTATTATCAATAATTTCCGGGTTTTTTTGAATAAGTAGATTTATAGGAACAATACCAGAATCTACTGAAAAGTTCTCATCCTTTATACTAGTAGTAATAGTAAAACTTAAGGATTTATCTAATTCAATAGGTGTATATAGTATCTCACAGCTATCAAACTCCCCTAAAGTAATTGTGCTATCTTTATCCCGATAGTTAACAACATCTTTGCCGGAAACATTACTAATATATATATCCATCCATTGGTGATGTGGAAGATGCAATATCTGAAGAATCAGGTATGGCATCTGTTGAAGAAAGAATTTCAACTCCATAGGAATATCGAATATATTTGGTTATATATTCAGAAAGCAGATTAGTCTTAGTATTCAAATCATACCGATTTGAGCCTTTAGCAAATGTTCTAATCCCAAAAATATTCATTGAAAATATGGCACTAGTAACAATGCCAATTATAGCCAATACAATAATTAATTCTATTAATGTGACGCCTTTATTATTTAAAATATTAGAAAAGTTAAAAGTAAGACTAGCATTTT
>CAZTEN010000029.1:10928-12432 GCA_964612495.1 uncultured Tissierella sp.
GAAAATATCACGGCATTATTTTTTAGTAATAAATAAATTATAATTGCTGATTGTATAGTCTTTACCCTTGATATCAATTGTTTTACCCGGAAAAACAATAGTCATAGTATTTTCCTCACTACTTGCAACTTTTGATATTTCTTGCTCTATTAAGTCCTGACCCTTATACATATCTTTTATCTGATTTCCGTTATTCACAAGAAATCTTATACCATTGGAAAACATAGGTAGAAGAGATATAGCGATTATCCCAACTATAGCTAGTGAAACAAGGACTTCAATAAGTGTCATTCCACGATTATTAGTTTCTCTTTTAAATTTAAGTTTCTTGCTCATAAGAACCCCTCTAATCTTCCCACCTAAGAATTTTATATGCTTTCAAATTAAAATCAATTTCTGAAGAATTCTCCGGTGCAACATAAACTACAGAACCATTTGGTCCAGTATTATCATTCTTTGTTAGCTTATTTGCAATTAAAGCTCCGTAAATGGTTGATTTTTCACTTTGAATTATAGCACTAGCATCCGGGGCTATTATATATGCTTTTACCACAATACCGGCTTGCATATCAAAAGTACTCTCCTCTTGCATATAAATATATAAATCATTAGGATCATCACTATTTATATGACCTTTTGTCTGAACTTCCATTTTGCTAATAACAAAAAGATTGACCCTGCCTGTTCCCGTAGTTGTTATTTTTATATCACCTTTAGCTGTAAGAGTTTCAACTACTATATCTACAAGCTTATCATTTGCAATGATTTCCAAAGTATTATTTTGCTCTATATTAATGCTTTTTAATTTTGAACTACTACTTATTTGAACATTTCCTCCTGAAACAGTTAAGTTCTCAGGCGAGTATAATGGTGTACTTGGTGGTAAAAGTGTATCAATATATTTAGGTGAATTGGATAAAGAAGAATAGGTTGATGTATCAAAGGCACCATGGCCGTTTGTCTTATAATTAATACTTCCACCAGATTGAATATCTCCATCTACAACCATACCGGTTATGTCAAGAGGTGAATTCGTATATACAGCTTTGTCAAGCAACTCACCAGCAGTTAATCTTCTAATCACTGCAGTAGTTGATTTTTCTAAACCGGAAACTTCCCCTGTCCCGGTAATACGTATTTGATTAGAGGCTCCATTTGTAACATTAACTTTAAATTTTCCATTTGTAAAGTGTGAATTATCATCGGAAGTTTCATTTAACAGCAATGCATCATCCTTAGGATTAGCAATCAAATGGGTACTAACAGCATCTGCCCCTGATTTAGCAAGATAATAGGCTTGTTTTACCTTGTTTTGATGTGATGTTAATTTTGCACTAGCAAGGCTAAGAGAAAGCAAGGTAACACCAAGTATGGACAATACAGCCATAACTATTATAACTAATCCAAGTACCATTCCCTTATTGTTTTTAGTGCTCATCTTCATCATTCTCCTTAATCAATACGCTTATATATACTGCTGTATGAAATGTTGCAAGAACTAAAT
>CAZTEN010000030.1:0-12117 GCA_964612495.1 uncultured Tissierella sp.
TAAAGAAATTTTTGGAGATGAAGTAAATGGACTAATTTATACAGCAGACTTAGTAGATTTATGTAATACACTTAAAAGAAGCAAAAATGACAATCCTTTGATACCTGCAAGATATCATTATCTAATTAAGGCTTTAGAAGGAGCTTTTATTACCCTATCAGAGGAACCCAAGGTATATCTTAATAGGATGAATTCTGTAACTTTAGATAATCAGGAATACAAAGCTTTCGAAATAGCAGCTTGTACAAAATGTAACTCGCCTTATTTAGTAGGGGAATCGGTTACTGATGAAATCAACGGATATACTTATCTCGTAGAAAGTACTAGAAAATACTATGATTGTGAAAACGGACTGGAATTTTATTCGATAATTGAAGAAAATAAGCTTGAAGAAAAAATTTTAAATGAAGATGAAATATTTGAAGCTATTGAGAATAGCAATGTAGGATTTTCTACTTATAAATTGTGTGTTCATTGTGGTGGAATCACTGAGATAGACGGTCGACAGCCATGTAACTGTGAAAATCCAAAATATATTATGGTGCAGAAGAATAGTAGCAAAGAAGGGAGGGTAACTAAATGTGGAATATGTGGGGGTACAAATCCAAAGGGCAGCATTGTAAGGAGGTTTTTCTTATCAGAAGATGCAGTTTCAAGTGTATTGGCTACGGCTCTTTACAATGAAATCCCTAACAAGACCAAAGGTAAAGATGATGATAGCAATAGTAAGAATGATAATTCTAATGATATATTTGCTTTTATAGAGGATAGTGAAGTAGACGAAGTCAAGAAACAGCTTTTGATATTCTCAGATAGCAGGCAAAATGCAGCCTATTTTGCTACATATCTTGATAATAGTTATCAGGACATATTAATAAAGAGAATTCTTATTAAGGTGCTAGAAGAAAACAAAGAAGAATGTGAAAAAAATAAGTGGACCCTTTATGACTATTTTAATAGGATTGTACGTTTTATTGAGCAAAACAACCTATTCACGAACTATTCCATTGAAACATTACATTCGGAAGTTTGGAAATGGATTATTGGTGAGTTCATTGGAAATAGGGGAAGCAATACGTTAGAGAATCTTGGTTTTATTGGCTTCTTACCTAATTTTGATGCAATTAAGAATAAAGAAATCTTACTGAGGATACCTCTATTTAAAAGCCTAGGATTTTCTGAAGAGGAATTAATAGAGTTTTATCGCTATTTACTAGTTCAATTTAGGTCCAATAGGGCTATTGAATATCCAGAGTTAGTAAAACCGACCGATGAGTACTTTAGTCCAATTAATTTACAGGGTGGAATTTGTAGGACAACTCCATCTGGAAAGGAAAGAGGATTAAAAGGCTATTCAATAAGATCATGGACTCCAAAGGAAGAAATATATACAAATAGTAGAATTGATTATCTGAGTAAAATATTAAAGGTGAAAGATATTAATAAAACTAAACTAGAGCTAATGCATATAATGGATGATATTTTCACAATATTTACAAATGATAAAAGTCCAATATATCCTTTTATAAAAACTGAAACAGTTAATATATATGGTAAGATATTTAAACTTGATCCTAAAATCTATAAGGTAGTCCCTGGAAAAAGTGCCTCCCTAAAGTATTATAGATGTGATACTTGTTATAAAATCTATTCAACAAATATCAATAATGTATGTCCTTCATATAGGTGCAAAGGACAACTACAAGAAATAGATTTAGCTGATCTATTAAAGGATAACCACTATAGTAAGATATATACTAATATGAAACTTGAGAAAATGGATGTCCATGAGCATACGGCACAACTAAAAACGGAGTATGCAGCTGAAATCCAAAATAGATTTGTTAGAGGAGATATTAACGTATTAAGCTGTTCAACAACATTTGAATTAGGAGTAGATGTTGGAGAACTAGAAACTGTATTTATGAAGAATATTCCTCCAACACCTGCCAATTATGCACAAAGAGCAGGTAGAGCAGGTAGAAGACGTGATTCCACAGCTTATGCATTATCATATGCAAGGCTTGCTTCACATGATTTTAATAGTTTCTCAGATCCCTATAAGATGATTAGCGGAATTGTTAAACCCCCATACTTTGAAGTAGCTAATGCTAAAATTGCAAGAAGGCATTTATATGCATGTGCTTTGGCTAGCTTCTGGAGAGAATATAAAGATTATTTCAAGAATGTGGAATGTTTTTTTAGAAATGAAAACATCCAAGGGCCAGACTTATTATATGATTATTTAACTTCAAAACCTGCTCCTTTGCTAAAAATGATTAAGGATGTAATCCCAAATGAGCTATATGAGGATTTTGATATTGAAGGATGGGGATGGGTAGAAGAGTTATATGGTGAAAAGGGCATTATGACTAAAGTTGTAGATGAATTGGAAGATGATCTTAACAATTTGGAGATAGCAAAACAAGAGGCTATAAGGGATGAAAAATTTTGGAGAGCAGAGGAGTTTAAAAGGGTTATAAATACTATTTTAAATAGACCGCTAATAAATTACCTGTCTCAAAAGAATATACTACCAAAGTATGGATTTCCAGTTGATGTAGTAAATTTAGAAGTAAACCAACATACGGATGAAGCAAAGAATATAGAGTTAAATAGAGACTTACAAATAGCCGTATCTGAATATGCACCAGGAAGCCAGGTAGTTGCCAACGGCAAGCTATGGACAAGCAGATATATTAAAAAGGTAAGAAAGAAGGAGTTGATAAAATATAAATTTAGCAGTTGTAGCTGTGGATACTTTAATAAACAATTGAGTATAAATTCAGATTCTAAAATAGAAAAAACATGTCCAGCTTGTGGAAATCCTAAAATGAACACTGGTGACTTTATTATGCCTGAGTTTGGTTTTATAACAGATACCAAAATAGGAACTCCTGGCTCAGCAAGGCCGGAAAAAACTTATTCCAGCAGAAAGCACTTCTCAGGAATAGGTAATAAGGTTGAAGAGAAGGAAATTATCATTAACAATAGCTTTATCAGGTTAAATTCACAAAATCATGGTGAGCTTTCAGTTATAAATAATGGAAAAGGAAGAGGATTCTATATATGTAAGACATGTGGATATGGAACAGTAGATGTGATACCAAAAAATCATAAAAATCCACAGGATAAAGACTGTAGAGGCAATTTTGAAAAGGCAGCATTAGGTTACAATTTTGAAACTGATATAGTAGAAATAGATTTTTGTGGACTATTTGTCAACCTGCCTCAATCTGATGGATTTTGGGAGTCATTAATGTATAGTATCATTGAAGGAATGTCTGTAGCTCTAGAAGTAGATCGAAGTGATATTGATGGAACACTATATGTGTATAATAATGTGAGCAAATCGCTTATCCTTTTTGACACAGTACCAGGAGGTGCTGGACATGTGAAGAGATTAATGGATGAGGATAACTTTAGATTGACTTTAGGAAAGGCTTTAGAGATTGTTTCATCATGTACATGCGGTGGAGAAAAGCAGGATACCAGTTGCTATAATTGCATCAGAAATTATTACAATCAATACTGTCATGATAAGATGAAGAGAAGCTATGCTATTGAGGCGTTGGGGGTTTTGTTGAAGTAGATTATTTTAAAATAGCAATGAGCGATATTTAATTGTAGGAGGTATATAAGTATGACAAGTGGGAAAATAGACGCTGCAAAAACATATTTTAAAAATGTTTTTTCCGAGGAGTTTTGGTTTTTAATACCTGAATACCAAAGGTCGTATGTTTGGGATACAGATAATATTACAGAATTAGTCGAGGATTTAACATACGCATGTGATAATAAACCCGAAAATGATTATTTTCTAGGATCACTAGTATTGAAAAGAACAGAAACTGAGGAATTTCCAGAATACGAAGTATTGGATGGGCAGCAAAGGTTAACAACATTTTTGATAATGATGGCAGTGGCAAGGGACCTTGTAAGTAATGATAAATCTAAAAGTACTATCCATGAAAAAATTTATCAAGAAGAAGACCCATTGGAATCTATTCCAGAAAGAACTAGAGTTACATATCGAATAAGAGATAAAGTAGAGGACTTCATAAGAGACTATCTAATAGTTAAGGATGGTACTTTAAAGTTTGACGAACTTCAGGAACTTGTAAAAAGTGACAATGTCTCACTATCTAATATGGCAAATGCTGTTTTGATTCTACATGAGCTTTTACAGGAAAAGAATAACTTGTTTGATTATATTAAATTTGTATTCAACAATGCATTATTTATTTATGTATCTACATCAAACACTGAGGATGCCTTTAGGATGTTTACTATTTTAAATGATAGGGGTATCCCATTAACCAGTGCTGATATTTTAAAATCACAAAACATTGGAGAATTATCAAATGAAACAGAAATAAAGAAATATGCTTTGCTTTGGGAAGAGATAGAGGGAAAACATGGAGATAGATTCGATCGCTTCTTACAATTTATTAGAACAATCCTTGTAAAGGATAAAGCAAGAGCGGGATTATTGGATGAATTTAATGAAAAGGTATATAAACCTGGTCTATTAGCAAGAGGGAAAGAAACAGTTGAGTTTATCAGTAGGTATGACGAGATCTATGGAAAGATGATAGAGTTTGAAGATTATAACCTAGATAATGAGTTTAAGAATCTTATAACTATAATGAAAATTGGCTTCAGATCAGAAGATTGGATTCCGCCTTTATTAGCCTACTTTAGGAAGTTTAAATACTATAGGTTAACAGAATTTTTAAAGTTATTGGAGTATAAGTTTTCTGGGGATTGGATATGTGGAATCAGTCCTACTTTAAGATTGGATGCAATGAATGTAATACTAAAAGAAATAGATAATAATGACATTGCTGATAATCTATTGAACAATAATTCAATTTTTCAAATTGATAAAAATGAGCTTCGCAAGCAGTTATGTGGTGATGTTTATACAAAAACATATGTTAGGCATCTTCTCTTAAAACTAGAATACTTAAATAATGATAATACAGTTCATTACAGTAATTATAAGTCAATTTCAGTAGAACACATATTGCCGCAAAACCCTGGTAATGGTAGCAATTGGTTAAAAACCTTTACTGATGAAGAGAAGGTTAATTGGACTAATAAGTTAGCTAACTTAGTGTTAATTAGTAAAAGAAAGAATAGTTCTTTAAGCAACCTAGATTTTAAGGATAAGAAAGAGAAATATTTAAAAGGAAGAATAGATGCTTTCAAATCAAATAAAATTTTTGTAGAACAAAATTCTGATTGGAATCCAATGATATTAGCTGCTAGACAGGAGAATCTAGTGGATAGATTGGTCCAGAATGTTTAACCAGGTTGAAGGATAATAAAGTCAAATGGTCGACCTTGCTTTTTAATAGTTTATAAAGAAAACTCCTTTCCACTTATTTCCAAGCCGGTGGTAAGGAGTTATTTCATAAGTTTACTAAAAATTAGTGTAATTACTCTTCAAAATAATCCTCCTCATTATAATTGGGAGCATAGTCCGTATAGAGTACAACATCAAATCCATCAGTATCTAGTATAGCGTCAGCGACTTCTTCTCTTTTAAGTAGCCCATCTATGACTAAAACTTGAATGTATTCTTCAATTTTTTCTGAGAATCTCTCTGATAGGACTGAATAAGGTACTACGTTTTGAAACCCAGACAATTCACTTTTTTCTTGTTAATCATAATTATTCTCCGTATCACAAAAAACTAAGGCTTCCTAAATACAAATAAATACTCATGGGCTATAAGCAAGAAATTATAATCTATGCTTTTCTTATACCAAAATCCCGTAGCTTGGCAATTATGTTGCTCTTTTATTATATTTTCCTTTAGGACAAGCCCAGCGTTTAAAAATTCCTGCATTAAATAAAATCCTAGGGGTACCATATGTTTATTACGTCTAGTATCCCCTATAAGGATTGCACAATACTTGTCCTTTTTTAGAACTCGAAACAACTCTTTAGCAACTGACGATATCTCTACTAAGAATTCTTTAATATCCAATAATGACAAATCACCCTTGATATCCTCACTGTACTTAATAATATTTGCATAAGGAGGATGAGCACATATAAGGTCTATACTATTATCCCCTATTATACTTAAGTTTCTGGAATCAAGATTATATATAGTGGGTTCAAATTCCGTATTTTTATTGAAACTTAAATTATTTTTGGCAATTTTAATAGCTTCAGGGTTTATATCGATGCCAATTCCATTTCTCTTTAACAACTTTGTTTCAACTAAAGTGGTCCCACTTCCGAGAAATGGATCCAATACTATATCTCCTTCTTTTGAGTATCTAAGTATTAAGTTTCTTGGAATATATGGGGACCAATTCCCTCTATATTTCCCACTATGAGTTGCCCACTTTCCTCTATCTTTAAAGCTCCAAACTGTGGTTGCTTCCATTCTAAAGTCCGTAGGTTCCCATTCTTTAATATTTAAAGGCTTTGATACTGAATATTCTGACTCTGATTCCATCATTAAAGCTATATTCTCATTAATAATCTTTTGGGATAGTCCCAGCTCATTTGCAATTTCAGCAATTGGCGTACCTAAATTGTTTAAAGTTAGGATAGTTCCACAAAGCTCTTCATAGTAAGAAAGATGACTTGTTTTTAAATGTTCTAAGTATTCTGTGGTAGATAATTTTTTTGAGCATATTATACACATCATATTTCTATCATTCTCCTTTGTGCTAATTATATTTAGTAATTTGTGATTAGTAACTCGGTGATTTTACCTCTTCCATTTCCATTTGAGTTGATATTCCTCTTTGCTTCAACCCTTTGTATATTTAAATTAGGGTGACTGTATAAGTCATCAAAAAAGCTATCATCTATATCAGTGTTCTTAGGATCTGAATTGCTTAGCATTAGCTGAACACCCTTATTATGAAGTTTTATAAAGAATTCCGCCAATCTTTTCTGTTCATCATCGTTAAAATCATTCTTGGAGTATGAGGTAAAGCTAGATGTGACGTTCAGTGGCCTATATGGTGGGTCAAAATAAACAAAGGTCTTTTCATCTGCATATTCTTCGACCTTGCTGAAGTCGCCACTTAATATTGTTACTTTTGAAAGGAAATCTGAAACCTTATAAAGATTATCTTCATCTAATATCATTGGAGACTTGTATCTCCCATATGGTACATTAAATTTTCCTTTAGAATTTACTCTATAAAGCCCATTAAAGCAAGTCCTATTTAGGAAGATGAAAAGCACTGATTTCTCTATAGTATTTGAATTTATCATATTGAATTGTTCTCTAGCATTATAGAAGAATTCACTTCTTTCCTCTTCACTTAAGACTAAGTAACTATCAGATATCTTTTTTAACTCTGGAATCAATATATTAATATTATTCTTAATGTGACTATATAAATGCATTAAGTCATGATTATAATCGTTAATGATTATCTGCTCAAAATTATATTTAGAAGCAATATCAAATAATACTGCTCCTCCACCTACAAAAGGTTCAATATATTTGTTTATCTTATTATTCTTTAGTTCTTCTGGTAAGTTTTCATTGATTATTGTAAGTAGTTGTCGCTTGCCACCAGCCCACTTAACAAAGGGTTTTGCTCCTTGGTTATTCATTTTTACACCTGCTCTAAATTTTGTCTTTTCTTTTTAATATTATACTATAGTTTAACTAAATCATAATTATTATATCACAAGTTTCACTATGAGTGAAACAATTTATTATGGAATGTAATGTAAAATTGAGCTAAGGGGTGATCCGGGTGGTGGATTCAAATGATTCAAGATTTAAAGCTATTAGTGAAAATATAAAGAAGTTTAGAGCTCAAAACAACCTAACCCAAAGAGAATTAGCAGAAAAGGTAGGAATAAGTTTAAGCTATTTAACTAAAATAGAGGCAACAAATTGTAATAAGAGCTTTTCATTACATGTTCTATTTGATATTGCTGATGCATTAAATGTTGATATTAAGGAGTTTTTTGATTGAAAATATCTTGTATAAGGGGGAATACAGATGTTATTAGAAGAAGCAAAATTGGCCTTAGATCCAATAGTCAATAGGAGATTAAGTGACTTTGTAACTGAAGAACAAATGAAAGATATTATTAGAGCTAAAGGTAGAACCGGGCAGTTAATGGAGATAGTCTTAGGATTAAAAAATACGAATGCTACACTTGATTTTGTGGATGGAGAATTAAAGACTAATAAATGTGATAAATATGGGAAACCAATGGAAACCATGTTTATTACACAAATTAGCACAATAATTGATGATTTAGTATCAGAGAAGGATTTTTATGGAACTCATTTGTATAGAAAAATATCAAATCTACTATATGTTCCAATAAATAAAGAAGGTACTCCAAGCGAATGGGTTATTTTACCCTATGCTCATGTAAATCTTGATGAAGACAAATATAAAGAATTAAGAACACAACTAGAATCAGATTATTATAGCATTTGTAGACAATTAAAAACTCATATAGAGACAAGTTCGGATGGATATATTCATACATCTAGTGGTACATATATTCAAATCAGGAGCAAGGATTCAAAGCCATATTCTCCTATCTTTTCAAGCACTTATGATAGATACGTGTCCAATAAAAATCATGCCTTTTATTTTAAGAAGGAGTTCATTAGGTATATAAATTCTTAATTTAAAAGAAGAGTTTGAATGGAAGATGCTTTTTATCTATTAAGGTAATTTTTAACAATTCTAGATTGCCTGATAATAAGATGTTAATTTATGAAGGGAGTAGGATTATGCTTTATAATGAAATGCTTGAAAAAGTAAAAGACTTAGAGTTTGATAAGGAATTAGAGGTGATGCGAGATGGAGAACAAATTTTATTCTTAATTAGACCATCGGTATTATCAAAAAGATTTAAGGAATATGATGTAAAAAGAAATTTTCAAATCTTTTTAAAGGACAGCGAAAGAAGCTTTAGACCAAATCACCTAAGAGTAATGCTCGACTTAAACCTAAGGGCAAGGAGCAGACCAGATTTAAAAGAGAAACTACTGCTAGCATTTGATAATATTTTTTATGGAAATGATCCTGATGAAGAAATAAAAGTCTTTAGCAATGAAAATTTTGAACATTATTTAAATTCTTTAAGAATTATAGGAACTTTAGCCCAGCTATTTATAATAGAACAAAACTATTGTTACCATAAAGAAAGTAATTTTGAACCACCCACTTTGTTTTTTCAAGGATGGATAAGAGAGTTTATTGACAATTTGAAGGAAATAGATGATTTAAGCATGTCAGTATGTAGATTTAGGCCACCTAGTGTAAGGTATACTTATAAAGAGAATTCTAAGCATAAAAATTATGATCCGAAATTCAAACCTCTCTGGTATCTTGATGAGTAAATTGATATGCTTTTTATAGAGCAAAAGATTGTAGGTAATAAAACTAAAGATAAATTGGAGGAATAAAAATGGCAGATATTACATTTGAAATCACAAAAAGCATAGGTGTTATAGCAGATACCTCTAAAGGCTGGACTAAAGAGTTAAACCTGGTAGCTTGGAACAACTATGCACCAAAGTATGATATAAGGGAATGGGATCCAGACCACCAGAAGATGGGTAAAGGGCTTACATTCAACAAGGAAGAGATCAAGAAGCTTAGAGATTTGTTAAATGGCTTGGAGCTAGATTAGATATGAATCCAAAAGTAGGTTGGTGATGGGATGATTGCTGAGATACGAGGTAAAATAAGCAAGAACAACAAAAATCTATTGGAAATATCAGAAGACGAATTAACCGGAAACTTTTTTGGTCATTTAAGGTACATACCATTTAACAAAGGTTTGAAGCCAATACTGAAAAACTCAGTATTTCCTCCTGATATCGCTACCTTAATTGACAGTGTAGATGTTGGATTTTGGGATAATAAGATTGAGTTCTGGCCGTACGATAAGGAGGGGGAACTTGATGTTTACGTTGAATTTGACCACCTTGCCATTGGCATTGAAGTTAAATATACAAGCGGTCTTTCCTCGGATGATGGTATTGACTACTCACTAGTTGATGAAAAAGAAACGGTAGAGCAAAGTCGAAACCAATTGCAAAGAGAAAGTAGAATAATTGCTCGCAGGGCCGGTAATAAGCCTAAAATTCTTTTGCTTGTAGGCGATGCAATAGCTTGTACTGAAATATATGCTAACATTATGAAACGGAAATTATTTTTAGGTTCGTGTGTATCATTTGGATATGCAACTTGGCAATCTCTATTAAGAGAGCTTCGTAAGGTCAATATTGACAATCGGTTTTCATCATTGGTTATTTCAGATTTAATTGCCCTGTTGACAAGGAAAGGTTTTGATCAATTCCAAAATATGAAGATTGATCTGCCTTATTCTGTGTTCTGCGACAAATACTATCAATTTGATTATCAGATGGAATACAAATTTTCCTTTGGAAATGAGGTTCTGATAAAAGTGGAGGGGGATTACCATTATGAGTTCAAGTGAAAATATCCGCAATGCCTTACAAGTCTTATATAAGACATATGAAAACGTACAAAAGCTAATGGATTATACGAGGATAGTTACTCAGGAAAAGACAGATTATATGCTTGCTGCTCCTAAAGCATTAAGGTGGAAGTCTGATAATGAAATAGACGGTTGGTTGATTAGTGATTTTATCCTGCTGTTCCAAAATAATGCCGACCCTGACTGTGAAAGCCAAAATGGGTGGAAAGAAGCTCCCGTGTATGCTATGGAAATATACTTGGGAAATATTGATGATAAAGAAGCTTTACCCAGTATCTATCTATCAAAGTTTGAGTTTAGTAATATAAATAATCAAAGTGAGGGATGCTCTCCTTCTAATCATTGGATTTTTTATTGGCCTCTGCGTGATGAAGGTAATGTTGACTTTGTTCAGATGGGCAATTATTGGATTGGAACACCAAAAAATGAAAGGTATTCAAGCAGACATTGGGGATTGAAAAAGGTAATTTATGAGAAAATTGATTTAATGGAAGTTAATTCAGAAAACCTGAAAGATATTATTTTTGATAGCTTTGATTCCATGAGGGCAATGGATTCTAATGGAATTTAAAATGTATCAGACAATCTGGATTTAATTATTTAATTAGCCAAGGCTAATAAATTGCAATCAAAATTTAGATGCCTTGGCTAATATCTTGTTTCATTCTCTAATTAGGGTATAGGTATTGAATTCACCTTCAGGTGCAGAGTTAAAGTAATTGGTGCCATTTAAATCGTATCTTACGGCATAGGTTATACCTCCGCCTCCATCCCTAATTCCCTTGACCTTAACATCCCCGACTGCCGGAACAGTAATTTCCACCGGTTTGTGACTTATCATAAAGGGATCCCCTGTAGGGGAACCATTTGCTAAAACCTGAACATAGTCCCCATCCACTGCTGCATAGTCCCAAACCCAAATCTTGGTATCCTTATCATTATGACTATGAGATATTGTATAGTCTTTTTGTCCAATGTTCTCATCTTCATCAAGGAGTACAACTCCTGCTGACAAGGACTTGGAAAGACCTTCTTTTAATGCATCCTTAGCTGCATCTGATGTATCTGTAGAGCTTGTAGATATAAAATTCATAGTGATTGCAAATATAGCTATGCATATCCATCCAAAGATCACTAAGGGTTTATCTTTTTTCTTCCTCTTTTTTTTATCTTCCTTCTTTTCCTGTGTATTTTCAGTATGAGTTTTATAGGTATTATTGGAGAATTCTTTTTTGTTAATATTGGTCTTTGTTTTCTTATCCATTAGTGCTTCCTCCTATATACTCTACATTCTTTCTTTCAAAATATATACACATTAAGATTCGGCTTGCTATTAGTTGAATTATCATTAGCATATAGTAAAGATTATGCCTATCTGGACTTTGTACTTCATAGCCATAATTCAATATGGTGACTCCAAGACCTAAAATAACCACATTAATATATAATATCTTTATCAAAGAAACTAGCAAGAATACTCCTTCCTCTGTAGGTGGGAGATGAATTGCAAAAACTTTCACTAAATAATATTGCAATAGAACAGATATTCTGATATTATCTAAGTAACGAAGCATGTCTTGTCCTAATAGTGTATCTTAAATGGATGGAGGCGATATTGTGTATCTAACA
>CAZTEN010000031.1:0-11250 GCA_964612495.1 uncultured Tissierella sp.
ATTGTTGGATATGAATCAGGAGTAACAGAGACTATAGATCCACTAGGGGGCTCTTTTTATGTTGAAAACCTTACTAATGAAATTGAAGACCAAGCAGCAAAATATATTGAAACCATAGATACTTTAGGGGGTGCCTCTAAGGCTATAGAAAACGGATATATTCAAAAGGAAATACAGAATGCTGCATACAAGTATCAAATGGAGGTTGAAGCTCAAGAACAAGTGGTTGTAGGCGTAAATAAGTTCATAGTTGAAGAAGAGGCTAAGAAGGACCTCTTGAAAGTAGACCCTCAGGTTGAGATTAAGCAAAGAGAAAATCTTGCTAAGTTAAGGGCTGAAAGAGATAATAATAAGGTAGATAGTACATTAGGGGTCCTTAAGAAAAAGGCATCAACTGATGAAAATCTAATGCCATATATATTTGATGCGGTTAAATCCTATGCCACCTTAGGAGAGATTTGTAATGTCTTGAGAGAAGTGTTTGGAGAATATGAGCAGTCAATTATTCTATAGTTTCATTGATTGGAGGTAGAAAATATGGATAGACCTATAAGAGTTTTAGTTGCCAAGCCAGGTTTGGATGGACATGATAGAGGTGCTAAGGTTGTAGCCAGAGCTTTTAGAGATGCAGGTATGGAGGTTATTTATACCGGATTAAGACAGACTCCTGAGCAAATAGTAGCGGCTGCCATTCAGGAGGACGTAGACGTAGTTGCAATGAGTATTTTATCCGGAGCGCATAATCGTCTATTTCCTAAGGTCGTTAACCTATTGAGAGGAGAAGGTGCTGATGATATACTTGTTATAGGTGGTGGGGTAATTCCCGATGATGATATCCCCGGTCTAAAAGATGCAGGTATTGAGGCTATATTTACTCCTGGTACTGTAACTTCTGATATAATCGATTTCATTAGCAATAACTTAAAAAGATATTAAGGGGGGCTGTAGTTGAACATTGAAGAGAGATTATTAGCAGGCGACAAGAGAGCCTGTGCTAGACTTATATCAATGTTAGAAAATAACGACAGAGAAGCCTTTGAGCTTATTAAGAAACTATATAATAAATCAAAAGGAGCCTATGTTATTGGTATTACAGGGTCTCCAGGCTCGGGTAAGTCCACATTGACAGATAAACTTACAAAATTTTTAAGGAAGGCTAATAAGAAGGTTGGTATAATTGCAATTGACCCTACTAGCCCCTTTAGCGGAGGAGCAATCTTAGGCGATAGAATCAGAATGAATGCTCTTTCTCTAGATAAAGATGTGTTCATTAGGAGTATGGGAACCAGAGGTTGTCTTGGTGGTGTGTCAAAAGCTACCAGAGGTGCAGTGAGGATATTAGATATATTTGGCTGTGATTATATATTCATTGAAACTGTAGGAGTAGGTCAATCAGAAATCGATATTGTAAAGACTGCAGATACAGTAGTTATGGTTATGGTGCCGAATATGGGAGATTATATACAGGCGATTAAAGCCGGAACCATGGAAATAGCTGATGTCTTTGCCATCAATAAATCCGACTTAGATGGTGCTGATAAAACTAAACTAGAGCTGGAAATGAATCTAGACTTAAATGAAGAAAAATCATATCGTCCACCTGTATTAAAGGTTGCTGCAGTTAAGAATCAAGGGATAGAAGAGCTTATAATGAGCATAATGAAGCATAAAAGATACCTTGAACAAAGCGGAGAACTTCAAAATAGAAGGATGAGAAATAATAAACAAGAGCTAATAGAACTAACTCAGGATGAATTGATTAAAATCATAATGGAAAAAGCCGTAGAAAAGGACCTCTTAGACAAATTGGCTAAAGAAGTTACTGAGAAAAATCTTGACCCTTATACAGCAAAGGATACAATAGTAAATTTAATTAGGAATTAGTATTTATATGAATTTCTAACAGTGATAACGAATTTGTTCGTTATGTAGTGTTAGCTATTCATTATGCATCCGTCAGGCAATTTCTTCCAACTTAAAAAGGAGGTGAATATGGAAATATCAAAGCTAGATCATATTGGTATTGCAGTGAAAAGCATAGAGGAGTCCTTGAAGTTTTACGAAGGAACTCTGGGAATCACGTGCCTAGGTCAGGAAGAAGTAAGAGACCAAAAGGTCATTACTGCATTTCTGCCCCTGGGTGAAACTGAGGTAGAACTATTACAGTCTACATCTGAGGATGGAACTATTGCAAAGTTTGTTGAGAAAAGAGGAGAAGGGCTTCACCACCTTGCCTTTAAAGTAGATGATATTGAAAAAGCCCTAGAAGAATTGAAGTCTCAAGGAATAATACTTATTGATGAGAAGCCTAGTATAGGAGCCGGTGGAGCAAAAATTGCCTTTATTCATCCAAAATCTGCAAATGGTATATTAATAGAAATAATTGAACGTGAATAATGTAAATTTAGGAGGTTATTAAATGAGAGAAAACATGAAAAGACTCCTCGATGCCAATGAGAGAATTAATTTTGGTGGAGGAGAAGATAGAATCGAAAAACAACATAAATCAGGAAAACTGACAGCAAGAGAGAGAATCAACCTTTTATTAGACGAGGGAAGTTTTGTTGAAATAGATAAGTATGTAAGACATAGATCTGTGAACTTTGGTATGGAAAATGTAGATGCACCGGCAGATGGTGTTGTAACAGGTTATGGAAATGTTGATGGGAGGCTTGTCTTTGTTTATGCTCAGGACTTTACAGTAGTTGGAGGTTCCTTAGGAGAAATGCATGCTGCAAAGATATGTAAGGTTCAAGAAATGGCATTAAAGATGGGAGCCCCTATTATAGGCATGAATGATTCCGGTGGTGCAAGAATTCAAGAAGGTGTAGATGCGCTATCAGGCTATGGAAAAATCTTCTATAGAAATACTATTGCATCTGGTGTAATACCACAAATCTCTGTAATTATGGGACCTTGTGCTGGAGGAGCTGTTTATTCACCTGCTTTGACAGACTTTATATTTATGGTAGAAAAGACTTCTATGATGTTCATAACAGGACCTCAAGTAATCAAATCGGTTACCGGTGAGGAAGTTTCTCAAGAAGACCTTGGAGGAGCATTAACTCATAATAAAACCAGTGGTGTAGCACACTTTGTAGATAAAAGCGATGAGGAATGTATAGAGAGAATTAAGGTACTTTTATCCTATTTACCTTCAAACAATTTAGAATTAGCACCTCTATATGAATGTGGGGATGATATAAATAGAATTGAAGAAAGCTTAAACCAAATAATTCCTGAGAGTGCTAATAAGCCTTATGATATGAAGAAGGTTATAGAAACAATTGCAGACCAAGACTCATTCTTTGAAGTACAGCCTCTATATGCACAGAATATAATTACAGGATTTATGAGGCTTAATGGAAAATCTATAGGGGTAATAGCCAATCAACCAAGAGTATTGGCGGGATGTCTTGATATAAATGCATCAGATAAGGCTGGAAGATTCATTAGAACATGTGATGCATTCGATATACCACTTCTTAATTTAGTTGATGTTCCGGGATTTTTACCAGGTACAGACCAAGAATATGGTGGAATTATAAGACATGGAGCTAAGATGCTCTTTGCATATAGTGAAGCTACAGTACCTAAGGTTACTCTTATCTTAAGAAAAGCATATGGTGGGGCATATTTAGCTATGTGCTCTAAAGACTTAGGTGCAGATCAGGTATTAGCATGGCCAACAGCTGAAATTGCTGTAATGGGACCAGAAGGAGCTGCAAATATTATATTCAAGAACGATATTGCGAATTCAGAGGATCCTATTACTACTAGACAAGAAAAGATTGAAGAATATAGAGATACAGTAGCTAACCCTTATACAGCTGCTCACAGAGGATTTGTAGATGATGTTATTATACCTAACATAACACGTCCTAGACTTATTTCCGCATTTGATATGCTAGAATCAAAGAGAGATAGTAGACCTAAAAAGAAACACGGGAATTTACCAGTCTAAAGAGGTGATTTAATTGCTAACTGAAATTAGCTTTTTTGAAAGTTTAATAGTTGCAATTTTTAGTATGGGTGTAGTATTTTTAAGCTTAATAGCAATAGCTGCTATTATTAATCAAATTAAGGTAATATCAAATAAAGGAGAAAAGAGAGTGGAAATAATCACAGAGGCAAATGTTGATGTTGAAGAATTGAAAAATCTCAAAACTAAAACTATAGAGAAAGCAGTAGATGTTGATAATTATGAGGAATTAGTAGCAGTTATAGCTGCTGCCATTGCATGTAGCCTAGGGGTAGATGTACCGGATATAAATATTCAAACCATTCGCAGAATTCCTCAATATTTTTCTCCATGGAGAGCAATGGGTAAGCAAGAACAATTATTTGGGTAAAAATTAATATAATGGAGGTTTAAAATGAGAAAATTTATAATAAATGTAAATGGCAATTCCTATGAAGTCGATGTTGAAGAGGTAAAGGGAGGGGCTCAAGCTCAAAGTACGCCAGCACCAGTAGCTAAACCGGTCGTACCTCTTGCACCATCAGCACCTAAACAAGCACCTTCGTCGGCAATTGCACCAAAGAAAGAAGTAGCAATATCAGCGGGTCAAGAGCTTGTTGAAGCACCTATGCCTGGTAATATTTTTAAAATACTAGTATCTGAGGGTCAAGATGTAAAATCTGGTGATGTATTGTTAATTCTTGAGGCTATGAAAATGGAAAATGAAATCTTAGCCCCTAGAGATGGAAAGGTAGTTAGCATATCAACTGTAGTTGGAGCATCTGTTAATACTGGAGAGCAACTAGTTGTAATAGAGTGATCTAACGAAAGGAAGATGGCTTATGGATTTAGTAAATGTTTTTATAGAATTTTTGGAAAGTACTGGTTTTGCTGCAATTAAAATAGGGCAGCTTATCATGTTACTAGTTTCATTTCTATTATTATATTTAGCTATTTACAGGGAATTTGAGCCATTGTTATTAGTTCCTATTGCATTTGGGATGCTCTTAGCAAATTTACCTTTGACAGGACTAATGAGTCCACCGGTAACTGAAATAATTACAGACCCTAACACAAAGGGATTAGTGTCCATAACTAAGGAGACAGGGGGGTTATTATACTACCTTTATCAAGGTGTAAAATTAGGGATATACCCCCCTTTAATATTTCTTGGGGTTGGAGCAATGACGGATTTTGGTCCTTTAATTGCTAACCCTAAGAGTATACTATTAGGTGCAGCTGCTCAGCTTGGAATATTCATTACCTTTATGGGGGCTATTTTATTGGGGTTCACACCCGAAGAGGCATCTAGTATTGGAATAATAGGAGGAGCTGATGGACCGACTGCATTGTATTTAACATCCAAATTAGCACCTCATTTACTTGGACCTATAGCTGTAGCAGCCTATTCATATATGGCTTTAGTTCCATTAATACAACCTCCAATAATGAAGGCATTAACTACTAAGGAAGAAAGAGAAATAGTTATGGAACAGCTAAGACCGGTATCAAAGAAGGAAAAAATTATATTTCCTCTAGTGGTTGCTGTATTCTGTTCTCTACTTTTGCCATCTGCATCATCTTTAGTAGGTATGCTAATGTTTGGGAACCTATTAAGAGAGACTTTAGTTACAGATAGATTATCAAAAACTGCTCAAAATGATTTGATGAATATCGTCACAATATTCTTGGGTATTACAGTAGGTGCAACCGCTAATGCAGAAACTTTCCTTTCACCCGATACTTTGAAAATTATGGTCTTAGGGTTAACTGCATTTAGTATTGGTACAGCAGGCGGAGTCTTGTTTGGAAAAGTGATGTGTAAGGCTAGCGGCGGAAAGGTTAATCCTCTAATAGGGTCTGCAGGTGTATCGGCTGTACCTATGGCAGCTAGGGTAAGCCAAAAGGTTGGTCAGGAAGCAAACCCAAGAAATTTTTTGCTTATGCATGCAATGGGACCAAATGTAGCCGGAGTTATAGGTTCAGCAGTAGCAGCAGGATTGTTGTTGAACTTCTTCGGAGGCTAGAAAAGCAGTTAAGAGTGAGTTGTTCGCTAAATTTAGGGAGGTTTTTATGTATCCGGGTTATATTACTGATGTAGAAGGTATAAAAGTAGGGCATGCTCAGTCTTACGAAGGTATGACTGGTTGTTCTGTTATTATATGTAAAGAAGGTGCTACAGGAGGTGTAGATGTAAGAGGTTCTGCTCCTGGAACTAGAGAGACAGACCTTTTTGGGGCTACAAAGATGATAGAAAGAATTCATGCTATAGTTCTTTCAGGAGGGTCGGCCTTTGGATTAGATGCATCTGGCGGCGTAATGAAGTATTTAGAAGACAATAGCATAGGCTTTGATGTAGGTGTGACTAAAGTTCCTATAGTTGCCTCTGCAGTCCTTTTCGATTTGGATATAGGTAACTATTCTATTCGCCCTGATTTTAATATGGGATATATAGCAGCTCAATCTGCATCATCTAAGGAATCAAGACAAGGAAATATAGGTTGTGGTTTGGGGGCTACAGTTGGAAAGATATTAGGTTCAAGGGGAGCTATGAAGTCAGGCCTTGGAAGTGCAAGCTTAAAGGTTGGGGACCTGGTAGTATCTGCTTTAGTTGGAGTAAATGCATTCGGAGATATCTATGATTATAAGTCTAATGAACAGATAGCAGGAGTCTATGACTATAAGAATGGAGTCATGCTTAATACAATCGAAATTCTTAAATCAATGATAATTAAACCAGAATTTAACCAAAAGAATACCACTATAGGTATAATAGCTACTAATGCAGTATTGAATAAGGCACAGGCTAATAAGGTATCGGAGATGGCCCATGATGGATATGCCAGATCAATCAACCCTATCCATACCATGTTTGATGGAGACACAATATTTACTATGGCGACCAATAAGGTAGAATCAGATGTAAGCCTAGTAGGAACTTTAGGGGCTGAGGCTATGTCTATGTCAATATATAATGCAGTAATAAATGCTCAAGGTCATGAAGCAATAATATCCTACAATGACATTAAAAAAGGTATTGTATAATATTTGACTTGCATTTATACTAGTATTAGTTTGCTGGCATCAAAATGAGCTGGACAGTATCAAAATGAAGTAAAAAAATATCGACTGGTATCCTTATGGAACTAGAGCGGAGGGGTAAAGATGAATAAAAGATTTGATGTAAGAAAGTTAGCCATTATTGGCATATTAGGTGGCATTTCTATGGTTTTAGGTTTAACTCCCTTAGGATTTATACCTATAGGTCCCACTAGAGCAACTATAATGCATATTCCGGTAATTATAGGAGCTATTATGGAAGGACCTCTTGTTGGCGCATTTGTGGGATTGATATTTGGTATATTCAGTATTTTTCAAGCTGTAACTAATCCTACACCTGTATCCTTTGTGTTCTTAAATCCTTTGGTTTCTGTATTGCCAAGGGTACTAATTGGAGTGTTTTCATTTTATTCCTATGACTTTTTAAGAAGAATCGGGGATAAGAAGACTAAAGGACTTCTATATTTAATATGGATGGGTATCATAACTTATTTAATCTATGGTATTTATCAGAATATCATAAATAAAGGCAGCATCTGGTATATAATAATGAATATTGCTTTGATGGTCTTAACTATTGCTTTATTTTATTTTACAATGATAAAGTATAAAAAAGGTTCCTTTGATTTAATAATATCCAGTATAGTAGGAACTCTAACCAATACTATAGGTGTTTTGACTATGATATATATATTCTTTGGGGAAAGATTCGTTGAGGCCCTTGGACAGGATCCTTCATTAGCTAAAAAGATAATCTATGGCATAGGAATTACAAATGGAATTCCAGAAGCCATAATTGCCATAATAATAGTAACTGCTGTTGTAAGGGGATTAAAGGGAACAAAGAGAGATTAGAGGTGAAGATTTTGTTATTAGTAATAGATGTGGGTAATACTAACATTGTATTTGGGCTATACGATGGAAAAGAATTGGCTTTTGATTGGAGAATATCTTCAGATGTAGATAGAACATCGGATGAATATGGGCTGCTTTTCGATCAAATATTTAGATATAACGATATAAGTATTGTAGATATAGAGGATGTAATCATATCTTCAGTAGTGCCTACTCTGATGCATACCTTGCCCGCAGCAAGCATAAGATATTTTCATAAGGAACCAATAGTAATTGGTCCCGGAGTAAAGACTGGAATGAATATTAGGTATGATAATCCAAAGGAAGTAGGTGCTGATAGGATAGTCAATGCAGTGGCAGCCTATGAAAAATATGGAGGTCCTGTTATAATAGTAGACTTTGGTACCGCAAATACCTTCTGTTATGTTAATAAAGAAGGAGATTATTTAGGGGGTGCCATTACCCCTGGTATTAGAATATCATCGGAAGCCTTGTTCTTGAGAACGGCTAAACTTCCAAAGGTAGAACTTTTGAAGCCTGAAAAAGTAATAGGTAAAAATACTGTATCCAGTATACAATCTGGTATGGTTAATGGATTTATTGGTATGGTTGATCATATTATAGAATTGATGATGAATGAAATGGAAGTAGAACATAAGGATATAAATGTAGTTGCTACTGGTGGTTTTTCCCAGCTTATAGCAAGCCAAAGCAAATATATTAAGAAGATAGACAAAATGCTAACCTTGGACGGGCTAAGAATAATCTATGAGCGAAATAAAGCAAATGACTTAAGTAAGTAGCAAAGCTACTTACTTTCTTTATTACCTAACTTGATTTAGGGCGTTTTTCCTTAAATCTATCTGCAATTATTAATGAGGTGAATTATGAAGATTGGTAATTTAAATTTAGATAACAATATCTTTCTTGCACCTATGGCTGGTGTAACGGACTTGCCATTTAGAATTCTCTGTAGGGAAATGGGTGCAGGACTTGTTTTTTCTGAGATGGTTAGTAGCAAAGGTATGTACTTTAATGATGAAAATACTAAGGAACTTTTGATGATTGATAAAAGGGAGAGGCCTGTAGCTATTCAAATATTTGGTTCTGATCCAAATATTATGGCGTATTCTGTAGAAAAGTTTTTGAATAATAGAGAAGATATAGATATTATCGATATAAACATGGGATGTCCTGCACCTAAAATAGTAAAAAATGGTGATGGTTGTGCTCTTATGAAAGATAAGAACCTAGTTGAGAGAATACTTAGGGCTGTAGTTAAGGTCTCAAAAAAACCGGTTACATGTAAGTTTAGAATGGGTTGGGACCATGATAGTATAAATGGAATCGAAATAGCTAAAATTGCAGAGAACTGGGGAATAAGTGCTATTACTATTCATGGAAGAACTAGAGACATGTTCTATTCAGGAGAAGCAGACTGGGAATATATTAAAAGTGTTAAGGAGAGTGTTTCCATACCTGTAATAGGAAATGGAGATATTTTCAAACCTGAGGATGCAATAATGCTTTTAGAGAAGTCGGGCTGTGATGCAGTATCAATTGGAAGAGGTTCCTTAGGGAATCCTTGGATATTTAAAAGAATCTTGAATCTTATGAGTGGAAAGGATGATATTCCTCCAGACAATGAAGAAATTATTAATATGTCAATAAGGCATTTAAATATGGTCTGTGAATATAAAGGTGATAGAGTTGGAGTTCGAGAGATGAGAAAACAAGTGGCATGGTATCTAAAGGGCATGAGGAATTCTAACGAAATAAAGAATAAAATAAATACTATAGAAGATAGAGTTATGATGGAAAGAATTCTACTAGAATATTTGGAAAGTACAATGTAATATGTAATCTCCTCCCTTCATATAATTAGGTGTAGATGCCCCACCTTCTTAAACGATTGAAGGTTGCTGCGGTGTGAACCATTTGCTATGCAAGAGCAAAACAGAAAGGAGAATTGCTATTTTACTTTATGTGCTAGGAGGAAAAAGCTACAGAGCTTATCTAAAAAAAGGGAAATTTAAATATTTGCCTGCATTCTTAATTCCTAGAATAAAACCAGTAAAACTTGGAAGTCTGGTTAAGGAAAGTGGTGAAGTTGGAAAAATAGTAGGTGTAAATACCTATCCCATTGGTGATTTAAAAGCCCCAAATCTTGATAGGGTGTTAAAATTTCTATTAAATGAAATAAGTCCTAATTATAATAAGATATATTTGGAAGATTTTAAGGAATTTGACCAAGCATATCTGGAGTATATTTTAGAGGCTACAAACTTAATTATGCCATCTGGTAAGGAAATAAGAATTTTCAATATACCCTTTATAATCAAGCAAGTTAATGAAGGTTTAAATAAATCAATTAATACTAGTGATACTATGATAATTTCGCAGGATAAGGATATTCATTTGAAGATTATACTTCAGTTGATGGATAAAGTCAGTTTCTTTACTTGTATTGGGTTAGACATATCCTTACGTGAAGAGGTTTATAATGAAATTTTTAAATCTACAGGGGTATCTATTTTTCAGCCAACAAATATAGAAAAGGTTATTAAGAACTATAGCACCATTATTAATTTCTCGGAAGAAATAGAATTTGACCTAGAGAAAATAAGAAACCAAGCCCTTATAATAGATTTTAGTAAAAATAAGCCCTTTAAAGTACTAGAAAATTCTAAGAAAAATGTTATACTTATAGAGGATATACGATTGAAGATACATAAATTCAATGATTGGATTGATGAATTTGTATCCCCTGAGTTATTTGAAGCCTTAGGAGAGACCCACAGCGTATTTAGTCAAATTTATGCAAAAAACAACTTTTGTCGAGTTAGTGATTTTATTAATAAAGGGATAAAAAAAGCAGGCAAAATATAGAGTCTTGACAACTCAAGGTAGCTTGAATATAATATTTTCCATACAAGTTAGGAAGATGTTTACATGAACACATAATAAAGCAATTAAAAGTTACCGTATCTATAGATAAATCTATTTGCTTAAGTAGTGTAATGCGATTGCTTCCGCTAATTAATTATTTGAATTTATGAAAGGCCTTGGGCCTTGATTTTTTATGACTTATGAAATTATAAAGGAGAGAGTAGTATGACTGAAAAGGATGTATTGTTGACATCTGAAGGATTGGCAAAACTTGAGAATGAGTTGGACGATCTTAAATCTGTAATGAGAAAAGAAGTCGCTGAAAGAATTAAACAAGCTCTTGCTTTTGGTGATATTAGTGAAAATTCAGAATATGACCAAGCAAAAAATGAGCAAGCTAAGGTTGAAGAGAGAATAATTAAGTTAGAGAATATTTTAAGGAATGCAAAACTTATTGATGAAGATGATATAACAACAGATTCTGT
>CAZTEN010000031.1:11260-12113 GCA_964612495.1 uncultured Tissierella sp.
CTGTAAGCGTTGGTTCTAAAGTTGTAGTTCTTGATATAGAGTTTGATGAGAAGATGGAGTATACTATTGTGGGGTCAGCAGAAGCGGATCCATATAAAGGAAAGATATCAAATGAATCCCCTGTAGGTAGAGCTTTAATAGGTGGAAAATCTGGAGATATAGTTGATGTTCAAGTTCCGGATGGAATTATAAAATATGAAATACTAAACATAGCTAGGTAGCATAATTAGGTAGTAGTACTAAGGAGGAAAATAGATGTCGGGAACGGAAATTAATTTAAATGAGATGCTTATGATAAGGCGTGAAAAGCTTAAAACTTTGATTGATAATGGAAAAAATCCTTATCTTATAGAGAAGTTTGATTTCACCCATCATAGTGAGACAATTAAAGCAAACTTTGAAGAAATGGAAGAACAAGAGGTAGCTGTTACTGGCAGAATAATGTCTAGACGTGGACATGGAAAGGTTAGCTTTATTGATATTCAAGATGCCGAAGGAAGAATCCAGGTATTTGCAAAGCTCGATTCCCTTGGGGAAGAGGTCTATAAGGACTTATCCCTTTTAGATTTAGGTGATATCATAGGTGTAAATGGACATGTTTTCAAAACAAAGGCTGGAGAAATATCTATAAGAGCGGAAAAGATTACACTGCTAACAAAATCGTTGCAGATTCTACCTGAGAAATGGCATGGATTGAAAGATACCGACATTAGATATAGACAAAGATATACAGACTTAATAGTAAATCCTGAGGTCAAAGAAACATTCATATTACGATCTAAGATAATTAAGGCTGTTAGAGAGTACCTAGATGCTAGAGGATTTTTGGAGGTTGATACACCGGTACTAAGTA
>CAZTEN010000032.1:0-11997 GCA_964612495.1 uncultured Tissierella sp.
CAGGTAAACAAATCATTCTCTATAAAGACGGCCAGTTCCAAATATAGAACTTTCAACCGGTGGTAGAACTAAGTTTAACAGAACACAAAAGGGTCTGCCAAAAACTCATTATTATGATGCATTATGTGTAGGAAATGTTCCAGATAAGTTTAATTTTAAAACCAATAATGTATTAGAAATAAAAGCTTATGGCAGAGGTTCTCGCTTTAGAGGAAGAACTAATAGCTGTGGGATAATTACAAAAAACCTACCAAGGCAAAAGAGCTTCTATGGCTTTCAAACTGGTGACATAGTAAAAGCCAATGTTACTAAGGGTAAGAAAATAGGCACTTATTTTGGTAGGGTTGCAGTTAGAAGCACTGGCTACTTTAATATTCAAGAAAAGGATAAGACAGTTCAGGGCATTAAGCATAGTGACTGTAAAATAGTTCAAAGAAATGATGGTTATTCTTATAGCTTAAAAAGAAAGGAGATGATGGATGCTCCTCTCATGACTTAAGTCACGAGTCACCGCATCCACTAAAAACCAATGAAAGAAAGCTATGTTGATCTCATAAATATAAGAAGAAAGGTCTTTGCCTTGATTGCTAAAATGGCACATGAAGGAGCAGATCTCAATGAGTTGGAAAGAGCTTCATATGAATTAATACCGGGAGAGATAGCTAAATATAGGGAAAGCGTATTTAGAGAAAGAGCTATTATTGAAGAAAGATTAAGATTAACCATGGGTCTTGATGCAAGGCATATGGATGAGTATACAAGGGTAACTGACGGAATAAATGAAATGGATGTAAATGAATCCAGATTTACTTCGCCTTTGGTAAATGTTATTACCTTTGCATGCGAGGCTTGTCCAACAAGAGCTTTTAATGTAACAGATAATTGCAGAAAATGTCTTGCACATCCTTGTACAAACGTATGTCCCGTTAATGCTGTATCCATCGGAAAAAATAGAGCTATTATAGATAGTGATAAATGTATTAAATGTGGTAAGTGTACGGAAGCTTGCCCTTATAGTGCAATAGTTGAGTACCATAGACCTTGTGCCTTTGTTTGTGGTGTAGATGCCATAGAAAGTGATTATTTAGGAAGAGCTAAGATAAATGAGGAGAAATGTGTGGCATGTGGTCGTTGTGTGACTCAGTGTCCATTCGGAGCTATTGCAGATAAATCACAAATCTATCAGCTGGTGAAGGCTTTAAAAACCAAGAAGAATATGTATGCAATGGTGGCACCATCATTTATCGGGCAATTTGGTGTTTTAGCCAGTCCAATTCAAATAGTTGAAGGAATAAAACAGTTAGGCTTCAAGGATGTAGTAGAAGTTAGCTTAGGTGCAGATATTACAACATTACATGAGGCAAAAGAATTTATAAATAGAGTACCGGATGAAATTCCTTTTATGGGGACCTCCTGTTGTAATTCATGGACTTTGATGGTTAAGAAGTTTTTTCCAGAACAATATGAATATATATCCGATTCATCTTCCCCTATGGTGGAAACAGCAAAATATATTAAAAGCAAGGATTCTGATGCTATTATTACATTTATAGGACCTTGTATTTCTAAAAAGCTGGAGGCTTTGAGGGAAGAGGTTAAGGACTATGTACATTTTGTTATTACTTTTGAAGAATTGATGGGTATGATTGTTGCTTATAATATAGAGTTATCTGAGATAGAAATAGATAGGGAGATTCAAGATGCATCTACCCTAGGTAGAGGTTATGCTATAGCCGGTGGCGTTGCAGAGGCGGTTAAGGAAACAGCTCAGTTACTAGATCCATCAAGGGAAATAAATATTGAATCTGCCTCAAATCTGAATGATTGTGTTAAACTTATGAGGATGGCAAAGGCAGGAAAGAAGGATGGTATGTTATTGGAAGGCATGGCTTGTCCGGGAGGTTGCATTGCAGGACCCGGTACCTTAGCATCTATAAATAGAGTTAAAAAAGCAATTATTGAATTTAAAAACAAGTCATCATACAAAACTCCTCTGGATAATGATATAATAGATGACGAGCTAAAATATTAGAAAGCACTGTAATCAAAAGAAGTACTGGGCTATTAGACTCAGTACTTCTTTTGATTTTAAGTATGGGAGAATGGAGGCTTAAATTGAAGAAATCAGTATTTTTAATCTTGCTATTTTTAATTATATCCCTTATGTTTGGATGTGCAGCTCAGAAGCTTGAGGCACCTGTGGAAGCTGAGCCAATTAGAGTTGCATCCCTTAAAGGGCCTACATCTATAGGCTTAGTAAAACTTATGGATCAAAATGAAAAGGGAAAATCAAATAATAAATATAGTTTTACCATAGCAGCAACTGCTGATGAAATTGTTGCAGGAATTGGAAATGGAGAATTGGATATAGCTGCAATACCGGCTAATTTAGCCTCAGTTTTATATAATAAAACCCAGGGGGGAATTTCTGTAGGTGCTATAAATACTTTAGGTGTTTTATATATAGTAGAAAGTGGCCAAGCCGTAGATTCACTTGAAGACTTAAAAGGCAAGACTATTTATAGCACAGGAAAAGGAACTACACCTGAGCATGTGCTCAATTATGTTTTAGAATCAAATGGTATTAAGGTTGGAAAGGATGTAACTGTAGAATATAAGACAGAAGCTACAGAGCTAGCTACCCTCTTGGCAAGCAGAGAAGATGTCATAGCCTTGTTGCCACAGCCATTTATAGCAGCAGCTCAGGCAAAAAGCGAAAATATCCAGGTGAGAATTAGCATGGATGAAGAGTGGAATAAGCTTGATAAAGAAGGCTCTTTAGTAACAGGGGTAGTTATTGTAAATAACGACTTCCTTAAGGATAATAAAGATAGTTTTGATAAATTTCTGGACGAATACAAGGAATCGGTAAACTATGTAAACAATAATATAGAGGATTCAGCAGTTTTGGTGGGAGATTTAGATATAATCCCTACTCAAGTAGCCCAAAAGGTCATTCCTCTATGTAATATAACTTTTATAGAAGGTTTTGAAATGGAAGAAAAGTTAGGTGGATATCTTAAAGTATTATATGATGCAGGTCCTAATTCTGTAGGAGGAAAAATACCGGATGAAGGATTCTATTACAAGAGATAATAAAAATATAATTATAAGAGTATTTTCCTATTTATTTTGGCTAATTATATGGCAGGTCTTTGCACATTATTTGGGCAATGACCTGCTTTTACCTATGCCGTTTACAGTAATAAAGACCCTCTTATCCATGATGAAACAAGAGGCCTTGTATATTACTGTTCTAAATACATTTTTAAGGATAATGTTTGGTTTTTTTATATCATATATGGTAGCTATTCTATTATCAGTACTTTCATATAATCTGAGATTTATAAGAATACTTTTAAATCCCTTGATTTCCTTTACAAAAGCTACACCCTTAGCCTCAATCATTATACTTACTCTAGTATGGATAAAATCATCAAACTTATCTATATTCATAGCATTTTTTGTAGTTTTACCAACGGTATATACCAATATGCTGAAGGGATTGGACAATACTGATACTAAGCTGCTGGAGATGGCAGAGGTCTTTAGGGTCAGTAAATATAAGAGGATTAGATATATCTATGTTCCTGAAATCAAGCCATTTCTCATAGCTGGGGGAAGTCTTTCTTTGGGTTTTTGTTGGAAGGCAGGGATTGCAGCTGAAGTAATTGGCCTTCCTCAAAATTCCATAGGAGAAGCCCTTTATACTGCAAAGATATACTTAAACACAGCTGACTTATTTGCTTGGACATTTTTAATAATATTAATAAGCAGGGTATTTGAGAAGCTTTTTATTACATTTATGAAGAAAATTTAGTTAGGATGGTCTTAATGGATATTATTCTTAAGGATATTGCAAAATCATATGATGGTCAAACAGTTTTGAAAAACTTTAATTGGACAATAGAAGAGAATAAATTCAACTTCATAATGGGAGAGTCCGGCATAGGAAAGACCACATTAATAAATATCTTAATGGGAATTGTAAAGCCTGATTCCGGTGAAATAATTGGAATTGAAGGAAAAAAGATCAGCGTAGTATTTCAGGAGAATAGACTCTTAGAAGATTTTGATCCTGCAACAAACCTTAAACTGGTAGGGAATAAGGATACAAGGGATGAAGAAATAGTAAGTTTACTTATAGAACTTGGCTTGGGTGACAGCTTAAAGAAGAAGGTTTCCCAGCTTAGCGGCGGGATGAAAAGACGTCTTGCAATCGGCCGAGCCCTAATAGCTAGGGCTGATGTTGTGATTATGGATGAGCCCTTTAAGGAATTAGATAAGGACCTTTACTTGAAGACTATTCACCTTGTGAAGGAAAAGCTAAAGAATAAGACAGTAATAATAGTCACTCATCGCGAGGAAGAATGCGAAATATTTGGTGGAAGGAAGATTATATGGAGAGACATACAAGAAAGAATATACAAAAAGGAGCTATAGCTGCCTTACCTGTAATATTGGGTTATTTTCCGGTTGCTATTGCCTTTGGTCTATTAGCTAAGAATACAGGATTATCCTTTAGGGATACGGGGCTTTTTTCAATTCTTGTCTATGCAGGAGCAAGCCAATTTATGGCCTTGGACTTGATTATGGGCGGAGTTTCAACCGGTGGGATTATCCTTGCAACATTTTTATTGAACTTAAGACACTTTATGATGACCGCATCCCTTTCCGTTAAGCTAAAGGATATAGAGCATAAATTTCTTTCCTTCATTGCATATGGCATAACGGATGAAACCTTTTCGGTACTATCCTTTTCTGAGGAAAAGCTTAGTTTACCCTTTGTATTGACGGTAAACATTTTATCAAATGCATCTTGGGTTGTTGGCTCCGTTATTGGATTTCTTGTAGGTGAAATACTGCCTAAATCTCTGCAATCAAGTCTTGGCATAGGTCTTTATGCCATGTTTGCAGCCTTATTATTTCCAAACTTTAAGAATGTAAGATCTACCATACTATTATCCATAATGACAGCCTTAATCTATATAGCTATCTATACATCCAAGCTATTTAGCGGAGGATGGGATATTATTATTGGTATAATTCTTTCTTCAGCCTTAGGTGTATTTTTAATTAAAGATGATAGTGGGGTGGAGAAGAATTGATAAACTATATATTGTTGATAATAGGGTGTGGCTTAGTAACATATATTCCTAGACTTCTACCATTAATCTTCTTAAGCAATATGGAATTATCCTATAAACGTAAAAGATTTCTACAATTTATACCATATACATCCCTTACAATCTTAATCATCAGAGGGATTATAACAGCTGAAAGCTCTATGATGCTGCCCACTTTTGTAGGAATTGCATTGGCAGGAATAGTTGCATATTTCAAGTCAAATCTTGTACTGTCAGTTGCTACAGCAATCTTAGCATCATTTCTTATAATAAATTTAACGTAAAAAAACATCCCAGGATATATCCTGGGATGTTTTCTTAGAGCTAATTTTTGATTTTTTATTCTGTAGGCTTATTTGGTTTTTGTGGCTTATCCTTCTTTAGCTTTTTCAATACCTTAATTACTATAAATGCTATCCCAGCTAAGATAATCAAGAAAGGTAACATAAATATCAAAGTAATTATCAGACTTTCAAGAGTAGTTCTAAAGGAATATAATGAATCGTTAAAAGCATTTATAATCCTAGTTCCAAAGGAAGTATCTACGGTTTCTGTTGCTGTGGTCTTTGCCACCTCTTGAATGCTTAAATTAACTGTAGAAAAGTCAACCTTATCATCTAAGCTTATTAAGTTTGATTTTAGATTTTCCTTTTCGTAGATAACTTCACTTAGCTGATTTTCAAGGGCTATAATATCCTCAATCTTCTCAGCCTTTTCTAATAAGGCAAGCAATCTTTGTTCCTTTATTTCAACTACATTTAGTCTAGATTCAGTATCTTTATATTGCTTAGTCACATCTTGCTTATTAGTGCTTTCACTTCTTAAGTTTCCAACTAAATGCAATTCCGTTTTAAAGCTGCTTATATTATCCTTAGGTACCCTTATAACAAATTCCCCATATCTGTAGTTGGTATTGTTATAATGCTGATTGTAGGATATATTAGAATATTCTACATAAGCCTGGTACTTTTCAATTAATTTATTTAACTCTTCATTTGATTTATCGAATTCAGTAGTTTCAAAGTTAAGATAAACAGTAGTAATCACCTTTTCCGGTTCCAATGGACTGGTAATTCCACCGCCAATTTCATCTTTTGCATCTTCAGCAGGTTTTTCCTCTGGCGTAGAAGGTGCCGGTGCCATTGGGGATTCGGCTACACCTCCATCAGAAGTATTTTCTGATTTGTATGATGAACTACAGCCTGCTAATAAAGAGATAATAAGCAATAGACTTACAGCTAGATAAAAAAACTTCTTTGACCGTCTCATAATCTCAACTCCTTTTAATACTAGGACTTTAGGTTCTAAGATATGTAAATTTTATCTCCTAGTTGTACTTTTACTTAATTATACAATAAAGCAGTAAAATAGTGGATACAAAATAGTTACATTTGTAATATAGTAATATAGTATAACTAGGCGAAGATAGATGACCAAGAGCCAACAGAAAACCCAAAGGAGATGAACGATGTGCAATTAGATATTGGTACAATAATAGTAGATTCTCATAATGATACCATGTCGAGAGTTATAGACGAAGAAACATGGCTCCCTTTAGTGGATGTTGGACAGGACACTGAGTTTCATATCGATATCCCAAAGATGAAAACAGGAAATCTTAGAGCAGGGTTTTTTGCAGCCTATAACTCTGAGGAAAAACCGGAAAGAGCCCTAAGCAAAACCCTTGCACTTATTAATGCCCTATACTGGACTGAAAAAAATAATATGGATGTATTGACCATAACAAATACATATGATGAAATTGAAAACGCAATAATAGATGGGAAAATTGCAGCTATACCTACTATTGAAGGGGCTTATTCCATTACAGGAGAAAACTACCTAGAGCTAATAAAACAGTATAAGGACTTAGGGATAAAAGCCCTAGCATTTAATTGGAACTATTCCAATGCCTTGGGGGAAGGTTGTAATGAGGAATATGCAAACAAGGAAAAATCTTCCGGAGGTCTTACTGGCCTTGGTAAAAAACTTGTAAAGGAAATGAATAGCCTTGGAATGATTGTAGATGTTTCTCATATGAATGAAGAGACCTTTTGGGGGGTAATAGAGACCACAAATTCTCCAATTATTGCTTCCCATTCCGGAGTGTATTCTATAAGACCTCATGTAAGAAATCTTAAGGATGCTCAACTAAAGGCAATCGCAAAGAATGGAGGACTAGCAGGCATGGTTCTTTGTAAGACCTTCATTAAGGATTCAGAAGATGTATCCCTAAAGGATTATATGGATCATATAGACTATGCAGTAAAACTTATAGGTATAGACCATGTGGCAATTGGTTCAGACTTTGATGGATGTGATTTGCCCGAGGATATAAAGGATGTATCAGAATTGAATAAGATAAAGGAAGAGCTTGTAGATAGGGGGTATGGTGGGGAGGATATAGAGAAGCTTTTGGGTAAGAATACTTTGAGGGTGATTAGGGCTGTGGAGGGGCTTGCTAAGGAAACTTACTTTGCTAATAATATACGTATAGAAGCAAATATCGGTATGGGAGATAAAGTAGAGGATAATACTCCAACGTTAACAGCTAAAATAACAGGAAATAATATAGACATAAATAGTATCAGGGTAATAGTTGATGGAGTTTTATATAATTCTAGTTTTGATAATGATACATCTATTGTTTCATTAAAATCTGAGGGACCACTAAAAGAGAAGTTCCATGTAGTAACTTTTGAAGCAGCTAATAGGGCTGGGGAATTGGTTAGAGAAACTAGGATTATCTATTGTTCAATAATGAATAAACCCCCTTATAGGGGAAATAATACCTATCAAGGAGGTTGAATCTTATGAGATTACCAAAGCATATAGGTATAATTCCCGATGGAAACCGACGTTGGGCAGTCAACAAGGGGATGACAAAGGAAAAAGGTTATGATGAAGGGCTTAATCCGGGATTGGAAGTATTTAAGCTTTGTGAAAAATATGGAATAGAAGAGCTTACATTCTATGGTTTTACTGCAGATAATACAAAGAGACCTAAATTTCAGAGGCTTGCTTTTACCAAGGCTTGTATTGATGCGGTTGAAATGTTATCTAAGGAAAATGCAGACCTTCTGGTTATTGGAAACTATGAATCGGATATGTTTCCAAGGCAGCTCTTACCTTACGTTGAGAGAAAGCGATTTGGTAAAGGAGGGACTAAGGTTAATTTTCTAGTCAATTATGATTGGAAATGGGATGTGTCTGATACAATTAAGGGTTTGAAGTCCAATGATATATCTAGGGTAGATTTAATTATTAGATGGGGAGGACGCAGGAGATTAAGTGGGTTTTTACCATTGCAATCCGTATATTCAGACTTCTACATCGTTGAAGACTACTGGCCTGACTTTAGGGGGGAACAGTTCGCTCAGGCTTTAGCATGGTACCAACAACAGGATATAACCCTTGGGGGTTGAAAAATATTAAATGCTTCTTTGGAAGCATTTTTAATTTTGTTATTTAATTAGTTAAATAAATGTGTTATACTATTTCCTAATAATATCATACTATTTAGAATATTATTAAATTATGATTATGTGAAAAATCATAAATATTATTTTTTTGCAATAGTATTGATTTATTCTTGCAATTGTTATAAAATTTAGTAACATTGGGTAAATTCATATTTTTTTTTAAGGCGTATATAATATTATAGGGGGTGAAGCGATGGCAAAGGATGCTATAGAAGCTGTTAGAGAAGCAGAACTTAAGGCAAAGGAAATTTTAGAAGAAGCAATGATTACTAGAAAAAATTCTAGAATCGAAGCCGAGAAAAGTGCAGAAAATCAGTTCAATAAAGTATTGTCAGAAGCTGAAGCAGAATCCAATAGTATTAAGGATAAAGCTTTAAGCGAAGGGGAGTTGATGGCAAAACCTATTATTCAAAAGGGACTCGAAGAAGCTAAGGCAATAAATGGATTGAAGGATGTTAAATTAGAATCAGCTGTGAATATTATAATTGAGAGGATTGTGAACGCAAATGGCAATAGTTAAAATGAGCAACTTCAGCCTTTTTGCCTTTGATTCAAAAAGAGAAGATCTTCTCCATAAGCTTCAGGAATTCAAGTACGTTCATTTTTCAGATATTGAGATGGATGATTCCTTAAAGGAAATAGGATTAACAGATGTAAAAGTTCCAGAAAGTTTAGTAGCCATCGATGAGGATATCTCAAAGGTGAAATACGGAATGGATTTGTTAGGTAAGTATTACACCAAGGAAACAGGACTGAAGGCTATGAAGAAGGGACTTGAGACCTTTGAATTTAAGGAGCTTGAAGAAAAGGCTTTAAAAATTGATTACCATAGTATTTATGATCAGCTGAAAGAGCTAAATACCAAGAAGGAAGTCTTACGCCAAGAAATTTCAAAGTTAAATACCGCTATAAGTGAATTAAACCCATGGGTAAAGTTAAATAGTCCAATAAGTGAATTAGATTCATTCAAGCAAAGTGAAATCGTTTTAGGAACTATTCCTAAAAAGCTTACTCAAAAACTTCAAGGTGAATTAACTGACACTAAGTATACTTATTTTGAAGTATTAAGTGAAAGTAAGGATGATTCTTATGTGCTAGCAATGACTTCTAAGGATGAGGAAGAAGTGCTAAAAGATATCTTGAGAAACAACAGTTTTTCTAGAGTAAAACTCACAGGAGTAAAAACGCCTTCCGAGGAAATAAGTGACTATGAGACTAGAATCAACAAGCTAAAGGAAGAGGTTAACAATAAGGAAAACGATATCAAAATCCTTGCTAACAATCTACCTAATTTGGAAGTTGAGTATGAATATCTACTAAATAAAAAGTTGAGATTCGCTGCATCAGAGAAGTTTGTTAAGACCGATAATGTTACTGTAATAAAGGGTTATTTTCCTACAGATATGAAGGATGAATTCACAAATGCAATTAAAACAACTTTAAGTGACTATTATTATCTTGAAGTTGAAGAAGCGGACAAGGATGATGCTAACGCACCAATACTATTAAAGAACTCGAAGTTTGTACAATCCTTCCAGTCATTAGTAGGTATGTATGCTCTTCCAAACTATAATGAGCTTGACCCAACGCCACTTTTAGCACCCTTTTATCTAATATTCTTTGGTATGATGGTTGCAGACCTTGGATATGGCTTAATAATGTTAGTAGGAACAATTTGGGCATTGAAAACCCTTAACCTTTCCGATCAGCAAAGGAGTTCCATCAGGTTCTTCTATTACCTAAGCTTTTCTACCATAGTCTGGGGACTAGTATTTGGTTCCTTCTTAGGTGGAATAATTCCATTGCCTGCATTAATCAACCCGGCTGAGCAATATAATCAGTTGCTTGTTATATCAATAATATTCGGTATCGTGCATATATTCTTTGCATTGGGGATAAAGGCCTATATATTAATCAGAGATGGCCAACCGCTAAATGCGTTGTTCGATGTTGGATTCTGGTATATGGCATTAACGGGTGGAATTGTTTACCTTATTGCTATGGTAATGGTTATACCTCCAACTTTAAAAACCATAGGTTTTGTTGTTATGGTAATAGGGATGGCTGGTATCATATTAACAGGGGGAAGAGATGCAAACTCCATAGGAGGAAAGGCTGCTGGAGGTCTTTACAGCCTATATGGTATTTCCTCATATGTTGGAGACTTTGTCTCATATTCAAGACTAATGGCTCTTGGATTGTCCGGTGGTTTCATTGCATCAGCCATAAATATGATGGTCGATATGCTGGTTGCGAAGGGTATCATAGGAATTTTATTCGGAATTTTGGTATTCCTTGTAGGCCAAGCTTTCAATATCTTCCTAAGCTTACTTGGTGCATATGTCCATACCATCAGACTTACCTATGTAGAGTTCTTCGGTAAATTCTACTCAGGTGGAGGAAAAGAATTTAAGCTATTTAGAAACAAACCAAAATATATTAATTTAAAATAGTCAGGAGGAATAAAAATGAATTTTACAGAATTTTTAAGTAGTTATGGTGGAGTAGTATTTGCAGGACTAGGTGCAGCTTTAGCAGTAATTTTATCAGGTTTTGGATCAGCAATAGGTGTAGGTCTTGTAGGTCAGGCGGCTTCAGGACTTATTATCGAAGAGCCACATAAGTTTGGTAAGTCATTAGTACTTCAGTTACTACCTGGTACACAAGGACTTTATGGGTTCGTAATCGGTCTATTGGTATTAGGAACACTTGATGCAGGAATGTCATTAGCAAATGGTATGTACTTATTTGCAGCATGTCTTCCGGTAGGACTAGTAGGTTGGGTTTCAGCTATAGCACAAGGTAAAACAGCTGCTGCCGGTATCTCAATCTTAGCTAAGAACGAAGAACACTCCACAAAGGGTATAATCTATGCGGTAATGGTTGAAACATATGCATTGTTAGCATTCGTTATTTCATTGATACTTGTAAATGCAGTTGCTTTCTAGAAAAATTAAGGATGTGAAGTTATGTCAAATTTAGATAACCTTACACAGAAGATTCTTGATGACTCAAGGAATGAAGCAGCTTCAATTATAGAAGAATCAGAGAGATTAACCCAGGAATTGATTAATTCTAAAATTAAAGAAGCCAATGACAAGAAGTCAAGGATCCTGGAAAAGGCTGCAGTTGAGGCTGCTATGATTAAGGAAAAAGTAATTTCTAACGCAGAATTATCTGCCAGAGATGAGATATTAAAGGCGAAGCAGGATATAATCGGTAAGGTATTCATTTCAGCTAAGGATAAGCTAAAGAATATAAATGAAGAAGATTATATTAAATTTTTGAAGAATAGATTAAGCACAATAAAGCTTAAGGGCTCAGAAGTCCTGATAGTACCTGAAAAGATGAGAGAAAAAGTTAAGAAGCTAGGCTTAAATCCTAGTATA
>CAZTEN010000033.1:0-11762 GCA_964612495.1 uncultured Tissierella sp.
TTTCCAACTTCATATAAAATTATTGTACCTGCTACCAGACCGGCAGTTTCAGTTCTAAGAATTCTAGGTCCTAGACTTACTATTCTGGCTCCTATATCCTTAAAGCTTTGAACCTCTTCAGCCTCAAAGCCTCCCTCCGGACCAATTATAAGATAAATAGGTTCATGGGCTAAATCCCTCAAGCCTTCCCTTATTGTAATCACCTTCTCATCCTCATAGGGGACAATAATATTGGACTTGCCCCTTAGCATTTCAAGCATTTCATTAAAGCTAATTATGCCTTCTACCTTAGGTATATAATCCCTCTTAGATTGCTTTGCAGCTTCTTCTACTATAGTATTCCAGCGTTCAACCTTGTTCTGTTCCTTATTTATATCCTTGATTTTAACCACTGACCTATTTGTAGCTACAGGATAAAAGCCTTTTAAACCTATTTCTGTTCCCTTTTGAAATATAAGCTCCATCTTATTACCTTTAGAAAGACCCTGCAAGAGGATGATTTCCACCTTAGATTCAGCATTTCCTTCCCATATTTCTTTAATGCTCAAGCTAATATTATCCTTTTCTATTCGGTTTATCTCACAAAGATAACTTATTCCTTCACATGAAACCTCTACATTATCATTTATCCTAAGCCTAAGGACATCCTTCATATGTTTTACATCTGTGCCTTCGATATATATATTATCCTCATTAATCTGCTTTTTATCTACGAAAAATCTATGCACAAATTCACCTACTTTGTAGATACAATACAAGCCCAGCCATTACTTTCCTTAATCCCTAAGATTCTAAATCCATGACTTAATAGACTATCTTCTACCATCTTTACTTTTTCTGAAATTATTCCCGAGCAGATAAAAATTCCTTCTTCCTTAAGATAATCTCCTAAATCATTAGTCATATCAACAATTATCTCAGCTATTATATTGGCTACTATAATATCTGCCTTACCTTGTATTACATCAAGCAAATTCCCTCTTTTTACATCAACATTATGAGAAACATTGTTTTTTTCTACATTCTCTTTAGATACCTTAACACACGTTTCATCTAAATCTATGGCAATGACCTTTTGAGCACCAAGCTTAGAAGCTACAATAGCCAAAATACCACTACCACATCCTATATCAAATACAGTATCCCCTTTTCTTACATGCTCTTCTAAAGCTTCTGTACACATCATAGTAGTTTCATGAGACCCGGTTCCAAAGGCCATACCAGGATCAAGCTCAATTACTATATCTCCAGGCTTTTCTTCATAATCTTCCCATGAGGGCTTTATAATTATCTTATCCTTAATAACTATGGTTCTAAAAAAATTCTTCCAGTTATCCGCCCAGCCTTGGTCATCTATCTCAAGTATAGATATCTGTCCATAGGGTTCTTGGCCCTTTTGTACAGGATATCTTTGGATTTCATCTTTTAACATCTCAATATTATCTAATATGGCATCATCTAAATCATAATAAGCCTTAATAAGTATACCTTCGAAGCCTAAGTTTATAAGTGAAGGATCTATAAAATCCCAGTCTTTTTCTTCTTTTGAAAACTCTAAAATATCATTTGGGTCTTCAATTGTAAGCCCTGTTGCTCCATATCTGTATAACAACTCACTTACCAACTCTTCTTTTTCTGATGAACATTTAACCTGTACTTCAATCCACTTCATATCTATCCATCCTTTTAAAGTATTGGAAAAAATCCTACTAGTTACTTAAAAGCATCCTTAACCTTTTCAAAAAAAGACTTCTTTTGCTCCTTTACTTCCTCTCCCTGCTCCTTGGCTAGATCCTTTAATATCTCTCTTTGTCTTTCAGAAAGCTTTGTAGGTACTTGAATATCTACTGTAAAGTAAAGATCTCCCCTTCCTCCTCCACGTAAGTGGGGTACCCCTTTTCCTTTCATCTTGAATCGAGTGCCTGTTTGAGTTCCCTCAGGAATACTATATTTTTCCTTTCCTTCTAAGGTAGGAATATCTAATTCAGAACCCAAGGCTGCTTCTGTAAATGAAATTGGAATATTTAAGAATACATTGTTTCCTTCTCTTGTGAATATCTCGTCTTCCTTAACAGATATATAGATATATAAATCTCCTGATGGTCCTCCACGACGTCCACCTTCTCCTTCACCTCTTATGGATATGATGGAATCATCGTTTACTCCTGCAGGTACTTTAACCTTTATCTTTTTATCCTTAATTTCACTTCCTGAGCCATGACAGGTATGGCATTTTTCTCTTATTATTTCACCTGTTCCGCCACAATCATTACAGGTTGCTGTCCTAATCATTTGTCCAAAAGGAGATTGCTGACTATATCTTACCTGGCCACTCCCATGACATGTAGTACATGTTTCCTTGTGAGTTCCAGGCTCTGCTCCGCTTCCATCACATGTAGAACAACTTTCTGTCCTTCGAATTTTTATTTCCTTCTCTACTCCAAATATAGCCTCTTCAAACTCTATAGTCAAATTATATCTTAAGTCGCTTCCCCGTTCAGGACCAGTTCTTCTACGTTGGGACTGTTCTCCAAAGCCTCCTCCAAATATATCGAATATATCATCAAAAATATCTCCAAAGCCTCCGAATCCACCTGCACCTTGAGCATTTACACCTTCAGGACCGAATCTATCATATCTTCCCCTCTTATCTTCATCGCTAAGTACCTCATAGGCAGAATTCACTTCCTTAAAATTCTTCTCTGCCTCACTATCATGTGGATTTAGATCCGGATGGTATTTCTTCGCAAGTTTTCTGTAAGCTCTCTTTATTTCTTCTTGGGTTGCACTCTTTTCAACTCCAAGAACTTCATAATAATCCCTCAAAAATTTCACCAGCCTTTTTTAAATATCAGAGGCAATTGCCAAGCAATTACTTCACTCCATTGTAACGAGGTATTGGTCTCGTTTAATTACATAAGCAAAGCTAAATCCATAGATTTAGCTTTGCATTTAATACTTACATTAAATCATTATTTATCGTCTTCGTCAACAACTTCATAATCAGCATCTACTACATCATCCTGAGGACCTGCTCCTCCTTCTGCTCCCCCACTTTGCTCATATAACTTTTGAGAAATTGCATAGAACTCTGCTTGTAATTCATCAGTTTTATTCTTGATATCATCTATATTATCTGATTCTAATGCTTTTTTCAAGGCTTCAAGTTTTCCGGTAACCTTAGACTTTTCATCTGCCGAAATCTTTCCTTCAAGGTCCTTCAATGCCTTCTCTGTTTGATATGCTAATGAATCCCCATTATTTCTTATCTCTATGGATTCCTTTTTCTTCTTATCTTCATCTGCAAATCTTTCAGCTTCCTTTACCTTCTTTTCGATTTCTTCTTCTGAAAGCTTTGTTCCACCTGAAATTGTAATTTTTTGCTCTTTACCAGTACCAAGGTCTTTTGCACTTACATTAACTATGCCGTTAGCATCTATATCGAATGTTACTTCAATTTGAGGCACTCCTCTTCTTGCCGGTGCTATACCGCTAAGTTGGAATCTTCCTAGTGTTGTATTATCATTAGCCATCTGTCTCTCACCTTGTAGGACATGGATATCTACAGATGTTTGGTTATCAGCTGCAGTAGAAAACACTTGTGATTTCTTAGTAGGTATTGTTGTATTTCTTTCGATTAATCTAGTAGTTACTCCACCAAGGGTTTCAATTCCAAGGGATAATGGTGTTACATCAAGAAGTAGTATATCCTTAACCTCTCCACTTAAAACCCCACCTTGAATAGCAGCTCCTATGGCAACACATTCATCTGGGTTAATGTCTTTTTGAGGATCCTTCCCTATTAACTTCTTAACAGCTTCTTGTACTGCAGGGATTCTCGTGGAACCTCCTACTAATATTACCTTTTCAATTTCTGAAGCCTGAAGTCCTGCATCCTTTAATGCCATTCTTACAGGTTCAAGAGTTGAGTCTACTAAATGTGATGTAAGCTCTTCAAATTTAGCTCTAGTAATATCCATATTTAAATGCAATGGTCCGTTTGAAGTTGCAGTTATGAATGGAAGGTTGATATTCGAGGACATTGTTGAGGACAATTCCTTCTTAGCTTTTTCAGCTGCTTCCTTCAATCTTTGATGACTCATCTTATCGTTTATTAAATCTATTCCATTTTCCTTCTTGAATTGATCATTTATATATTTAATCAGTATATTATCGAAATCATCTCCACCAAGACGGTTGTTTCCTCTGGTTGCAAGTACTTCAAATACCCCGTCTCCTAGTTCAAGTATTGAAACGTCAAATGTACCTCCACCAAGGTCAAATACCATTATCTTATGCTGTCCACCTTCCTTATCCATACCATATGCTAAGGCTGCAGCAGTAGGCTCATTTATGATTCTCTTAACATTTAAGCCTGCAATCTTTCCGGCATCTTTTGTAGCCTGTCTTTGACTATCAGTAAAATATGCAGGGACCGTAATAACTGCATCCTCTACTGTTTCACCTAAATAACTTTCAGCATCCATCTTAATCTTCTGTAAAATCATAGCTGATATCTCTTCCGGAGAATACCCTTTTCCATCAATATTAGTCTTGTGGTCGCTACCCATTTCTCTCTTTATGGACTGTATAGTTCTATCCGGATTAGTAATTGCTTGTCTTCTAGCTGTTTCTCCTACTAATCTTTCTCCATCCTTAGTAAATGCAACAACTGATGGTGTAGTTCTATTACCCTCGATATTAGGTATAACTATTGCTTCTCCACCTTCCATAACTGCTACACATGAATTTGTAGTACCTAAGTCTATTCCTATTATTTTTCCCATTTAAATTCCTCCCTATAATAAATATCAAGCAATTTTTTAAATTGCATTACACCATTTAACGAAGTTACCCTCGTTATTTTGCAACTTTAACCATAGCAGGTCTTATAACTTTTTCTTTATACTTATATCCTTTTTGAAGAACATCTATAACTTTTCCAGATTCAATTTCTTGACTTTCTTCCATAAATACTGCATGATGGAAGTTTGGATCAAAATCACTGCCTACAGCTTCAATTTCTACTACATTGTTCTTATTAAGCATTTTTATAAGTTGATCTTTTATCATTAAGATGCCGTTGTAGAAGCCATCTTCCTTATCAGATTCAGTCTCCAAGGCTCTTTGAAAATTATCTATGATTGGCAATAACTCACATGCCATGGCTTCAAAACCATAATCGATTGAATTCTCTCTATCTTTTTCTGAACGTTTCTTATAATTTACAAAATCAGCCTGTAATCTCAATAGCTTATTATTTAATTCACTAATTTCTTCATCCTTATTGCCAATTAAATCCCTATCTAAATCAGATGTTTGTTCATAATTTGATTTTACACTCTCTTCAACCTTATCTGTGTCTTCACCCATATCTTTAGCTTCAAATTTTTTCTTACCCATTTTTCATATCACCTCATCATGATTTTCCTATTAACATATCTAGTATTTCAGTAATATTAGTTGAAAATAATCTTAAAGTATTAATAAGCTTTAGATAGTCCATTCTGGTTGGACCTATTACACCTATTTTACCGATTGTCATACCACCAATGCTGTAGGTTGCTGTTATAATACTACTATCCTTTAGCTGAGAATGTTGATTTTCATTGCCTATAGTTATTGAAATATCCTGTTTGTAGGAGTTGGTTAACAATAATTCCAACAATAAATCCTTCTCTTCTATAAAGGAAATAATGGACTTAGCCTTATCTATATCCTTATACTCCGGAAAGTTTAAAATCCTTGTAATTCCTTCAGAAAACAGCTCCACATTTTCATTATTATCTAAAGATTTATTGAATATTGGTATAAGCTCATTTATTATTAGCCTATAGTCTATAAGCTCCTTAAAATCATCGGAATGAAATGCCTTACCAATTTCCTCAAAGGATAAGCCTTTAAGTTTACTATTTAAAAAGTTAGAGAGCGTATTTAGAGTATTATTTGAAACCGGTTTATCTAGTTTAAATATTGCGTTTTTTACTACATCCGAGTTGTTTACAACTATAAATAATATCTGATGCATATCTATAGTAACTAACTGCATATGCTTCACTTTGCTATTCTTAAATTGAGGAGATATAGCCAAAGAAGTATAATTAGTAATCTCCGATAGGACCTTTGCAGATGTCTGTAATAATTGATCAATTTCTTTAGACTCGTTTATTAGAATTTGTTTTATCTTTTCCTTCTTACCCTCATCTAGAATCATGGGATCTTGATTTAAAATCCAATTTACATATAATCTATAAGCTTTATCCGATGGAATCCTTCCTGCTGATGAATGAGGCTTATTTAAAAGTCCTAGTTCTTCCAAGTCGGACATTTCATTTCTTATAGTAGCAGAGCTTACACCTAGATCATAATGTTTTGAAATAGTTCTAGAGCCAATAGGCTCTGCACTTAATATATAGCTATTTATAATAGCATAAAGCACCTTTAATTTTCTCTCATCCAACATGTTATCACCTCTATATTTGGATGGTTCTTTTTTTGTTATTAGCACTCTCTCTTAATGAGTGCTAAACTCATAATATTAAATTATCATGCCTTATCTTATTTGTCAAGAGCATTCTTAAATTTAAGGCATAAAATCTAGCTCAACAATATTGGAAAGATCTCGTCCCATCTTAGTTAGTTTTATGCTTTTTTCATCTTCATAAAGGAGTCCACCCTTTACATGCTTGTCTATAACATTCCTATACATATTATCTAATTCTATATTAAATCTACTTTTAAATTCCTCTTTAATGATTCCATCATTTAACCTTAATCCAAGAATTAAATATTCTACCAGCTCCACGTCCTTTGGGATTATCTCCTCACCTTCTATAGGAGACTTTCCTTTTGCCAACATATCATTATAGAATTTTAAATTAGAAGTATTCCAAAATCTTTTGTTGAATAAATTAGAATGGCTTGAAAGACCTAGACCTAAATATGGCTTGACTTTCCAATATATTAAATTGTGTTTACATTCATAAGTCGGCTTTGCAAAGTTAGAAATCTCATACTGCTTGTAACCTTTATTCTCAAGTAATTCCACTGCTTTATGGTACATTTTTCGATCCATATCTTCCGATGGAAACTCTAGAAGACCCTTCTTATGCCACTTATTCAAAATGGTATTATCCTCGATTATGAGACTGTATAGGGAAATATGGTCTGCGCCTAAATTTATTACTCCATCAATGGTATTTATCAAGTCGTCTATGGTTTGGGAGGGTAGTCCAAACATTAAATCTATATTTATGTTATCAAAACCAGTATTTTTAAGAAGCTTATAGGAAGATATAAATTCTTCAGAGCTATGAATCCTTCCTATTGATTTTAATAGATTGTTATTAAGGGATTGAAGTCCCATGCTTATACGATTGATACCTATTTGTTTGTATATATCTGCCTTCATTTTGTCTATGGTACCGGGATTTGCTTCAATAGTAATCTCCCGAATATGGTTTGTCTTATAGTTTTTATAGATATAATCCATAATACTCGCAATATACTCCGGCTCTATGGATGTAGGAGTGCCCCCTCCTATAAATATTGTATCTATTTCATATGAAGAGAGCCTATTCTTGTATAATGCCAATTCCTTAATTATATTATCCATATATAAACTAACTTGTTCCTTGCCTGGAAATGACACGAAGTCACAATAGTAACATTTCTTCTCACAAAATGGTATGTGTATATATAAGCTAAATTTAGACATAAATCCTCCTAAAATTGTGTTAGGTCATGAAAAATAAATGCACACTAGGTGTGCATTTATTTTTCATCGTATTTTAAAACAGTTAGGAAGGCTTCCTGTGGTACATCTACATTGCCTACGGATCTCATTCTCCTCTTTCCTTCCTTTTGTTTCTCAAGAAGCTTTTTCTTTCTTGAAATATCCCCACCATAGCATTTTGCCAGTACATCTTTACGGAGAGCTCTTATGGTCTCCCTGGCTATTATTTTTGAGCCTATGGCTGCTTGTATTGGTACTGCAAACTGGTGACGTGGAATTACATCTACTAGTCTTTCTGCAATCATTCTACCTCTTTCATATGCCTTTTCCTCATGGACTATTAATGAGAAGGCATCAACCAACTCAGAATTTATTAGTATATCAAGCTTGACTAGTTCGCTTCTTCTATATCCGATTAACTCATAATCAAAGGATGCATAACCCTTAGTCTTTGATTTAAGGGCATCAAAGAAATCATAGATTACCTCATTTAAAGGCAGCTCGTAATGCAGTGTAACTCTAGTCTCTTCAAGATACTCCATATTTATAAAGGTACCTCTTTTACTCTGACATAGTTCCATTATTGTACCTACATAATCCGTAGGTGTCATAATAGAAGCCTTTACTATTGGCTCCTCCATATACTCTATTTCAGTAAGTGGTGGCAAATTAGATGGATTTTGAATCTCCAAAACAGTTCCATCATTTTTAATTACCTTATAGATTACACTAGGTGCAGTAGTAATAATATTAAGGTCAAATTCACGGTCCAGTCTTTCTTGAATAATCTCCATATGAAGAAGTCCCAAAAATCCGCATCTAAAGCCAAATCCCAGGGCAACAGATGATTCCGATTCAAATACAAGGGCTGCATCATTAACCTGAAGCTTCTCCAAGGCATCCCTTACTGAGGAGAAATCCTCTCCCTCTGATGGGTAAACCCCGCAATAAACCATAGGAATAACCTTCTTATATCCCGGTAGAGCTTGCTTGGTTGGGTTGTTAGCATCTGTAATAGTATCCCCTACCCTTGCTTCCTTAACATTTTTTATACTTGCAGTTACATATCCTACCTCGCCAGCCTCTAATCTCTCCAGTTGAATGTGGCGGGAGGTTACAACCCCTACCTCGGTAACTTCAAATTTCTTGCCCGTAGACATCATCTTGATTTCCATACCCGGCTCTACAAAGCCTTCAAATACCCTGATATAGCAAGTTACACCCTTATAAGAATCATAATAGGAATCGAATATAAGGGCCTTTAGAGGACTATTCTTATCCCCTTTTGGGGCAGGTACCTTAGATACTATATCCTCCAGAACATCGATGATATTTAAGCCTTCCTTTGCTGATATCAAAGGAGCCTCAGAGCAGTCAATACCAATAATATCCTCAACTTCTTTTTTTACCTCATCCGGGCGAGCACTTGGAAGGTCGATTTTGTTAATAACAGGTAGAATCTCAAGGTCCTGATCTAGGGCTAAATATACGTTGGCTAAAGTTTGAGCCTCTACTCCTTGGGTAGCATCCACAACTAAAATTGCCCCTTCACATGCAGCTAAGGACCTGGACACCTCATATGTAAAATCCACATGTCCAGGGGTATCTATTAAATTTAATATATATTCCTCTCCATCTTTAGCCTTATAGAATAGTCTGATAGCTTTTAACTTAATGGTAATGCCTCTTTCCCTTTCAAGGTCCATGCTATCTAATACTTGAGACTGCATTTCGCGGGAAGTAAGCATTCCCGTATTTTCGATAAGTCTATCTGCTAAGGTTGATTTGCCGTGATCTATATGGGCTATTATTGAAAAGTTTCTTATATTTTCTTGCTTTACTTGCATTATTTTCCTCCTTCGAAAATCAACCAATAAGGTTCTTCTCCTAATTATAGCAAAATATTAATATTATGTAAAACAAAAGACCAGGTAAGCTGGTCTTATTTTTTACTATTTCCTATGTTAAAAACGAAAGTATCTCCAAGGATGGTTAGAGCTCCATGTCTCAAATCCAGTTCCAATATCTTAGCATTGTCTAATACATTTAAACCTACTATAGTCTCATTAACCCTATATAAAGAAAGTAATAATATACCCCCTAAAATTGATATTAGAATGCTTTTTAACAACCTTATAAAATGCTCTTTTCTTCTCTTTTTATACCTATCAAGTCTAGATTCCATATAATCACCATAGGTAGGTTTCCCCACCTTAAAAATAATATACTTCTTAATCTATACTTCCAAATCTATTATCGAAAGGGAAATATCTAAAATCGGTTACTCCTTTAATTGAATCTACATCAACACATCCAAAATATCTACTATCCTTGCTGGCACCTTCTTCTCTATTGTCACCTAATACAAATACCTGTCCCTCAGAAACTTCCCAGGAGCTTTCATTATATATATGGGTAAATGAATCTTTATCTATATAATCCTCCTCAAGAATAATATCATTTACATAAACATTACCATCTATAATCTCTATCCTGTCGCCCCCAATACCAATTACCCTCTTTATATAATCTTTGCCGGTATTGTCCGGTGCAGATAGAACTACTATGTCACCCCTATTTGGACCGTCAAAATACAATGGAATCTTTATTGCAAATAATCTATCTCTCTCGTGAAGTGTAGGATACATAGAGTTTCCTAAAACATAAGTAGTATTAAATACAAAGGTTTTTATAAGAATAGCTATAATTATGGCAGTACCTATACTCTTTATCCATTCGAATATCTCATTTTTAGATTTTTCTTCATTGTTTTTTTCTTCCAATCCAATACCTCCTAAAATTTGCTAACTTTATTATAACACTTTTTTAAAAAATTTAAAATATCATTCTATAATGCTATCTAAAACAAGAGAAAGTATCTCCCCAACACGCTTTGCAGTTTCTGTTGCCTCCTCTTGTGTTACTAAATTGCTGCCAATTTCAAGAAGTGCTGCATAATCTGAGAAGTACAAATTATACTTTCCTGCAGGCTTTATTATTATTCCAGTACAAAGATTAGGATAAAGGGTATCAGAAACCGCCTTAATATATTTAGCAAAGCTAAGTACTTCATCGTAATTAGGGGTATCTGGACCAATTACTAGTGAGAAGGTAGCAGTACTTACACCATTGATTTGGGTCCTTGCTGTTTTCAAAAATCTATCCTTATATTTAGCATCCTGAGCTACTCCATCCCTATGTACATCTAAAAGGATTTTTAAATTTGAATTACTTTCTTTTTTAGTTTTTACTGTATTGGATGACCTAGTATAAGATTGATTATAACTAGGTAAATCATGAAGAGTTTGTACATGGTCTACTTTATGTCCCTTAGCTTCAAGGACCTTTGTCATGACATCTCCAATATTTACAACATTTTTATTTACATCCTGACTATGATAAAGCCATGGATCCTCTACTAAAAATGATTCAGTGCCATGGGTATGATACATTAATATATATCTCTCTTCCTTATTTAAATTTAACTTATTTATATTAAGGGGCTTAGGGATATTCTCTATAGAGCTTATCCCAGTATTCTCCTTTATAATTATAAGGCTTTCATACTCATCAAGCCTATCTATAATATAGTCCTCATCTGTCTTCATCTCATCCTCAATTGCAGGTTCATCTATTTCAAGTCTTTCTCCTCCTTGCCCGAAAACATTCTTAATAAAGGAATGATTTGAAGCATATCTTATAGCCAGAGCCCCCAGGTTTAATACAAGGAGGCAGGCTAGAATCAATATAAGATAGCTATCTCCTTTTTCTGAATTCCTAGAAAATCTTCTTTTTGCATTCCTTCAGCTAAATCGTATACAAACAGAATTAAGTCTGCATCATTAAAAGATTGTTGTGAATATTCAATACCTATAGTTTCGACTTCGTTTTCACCTTCATTTCTTATACCTGCTGTATCTATTAATAGAGGCTCTTCATGCCCAGATATAATAAAAAGAGGAAAAACAATGTTTTCTTCTTTATTTTTAGCGAATACAGAGGGATGAGAACTCCCAATTGCGTATGC
>CAZTEN010000034.1:0-11702 GCA_964612495.1 uncultured Tissierella sp.
GAATCCTTCACTGATGGATTGAAAGAAACCTTTAATCGTTTCAATAATTTTGCGAAAACAGGAAAAGACTTAGACTTTCATCGTGGAGATTTTGATTACGATAGGGAATGGGGATCTATAAAGCCTACAAAACAAGGAGTAAATTGGCCAGAAGATATAAGCAAAAACTATACCATGTATCCTCTTTCAGAAAAGGGACCATATTACGGAGCGATTTTGGGCTCAAGTACTCTTGATACCAATGGAGGACCAGTAATAAATGCAAATGCCCAAATTCTAGATTGGAATAACAAGCCAATACCAGGGCTATATGGAGCAGGAAACTGTATTGCAGCTCCAAGTGCAAATGCATATTGGGGTGGTGGCGGAACAATAGGACCAGCTTTAGTTTTTGGCTATCTAGCTGCTAAACACGCTCAGAAAATTAACTAGATATGACAAAGGGTGGTTTTGATTAAACCACCCTTCTTCTTATTTCATTGCCCTAGTGGCATTCAATATGGCTATAACTGCTACACCTACATCTGCGAATACCGCTTCCCACATGGTTACTATTCCAAAGGCACCCATTATTAGGAAGATACCTTTAACTCCAAGGGCGAAGAATATATTTTGCCATACTATGGTTTTGGTCTTTTTAGCAATTCTTATGGCTGTGGCTATTTTAGATGGTTCATCCATCATAATTACCACATCTGCCGCTTCTATTGCTGCATCGGATCCAAGTCCACCCATGGCAACTCCTATATCTGCCCTAGCTAGGACTGGTGCATCGTTTATTCCGTCTCCTACATAGATAATCTTGCCCTTAGGTGATTTTCTATTTTCAATAATCTCCAGCTTCTCGACCTTCTCATGCGGCAGAAGTTCAGAATATACTTCATCTAAGCCTAGTTCATTACCTATTTTTTCACCTACTAACTTACTATCTCCTGTAAGCATTATGGTCTTCTTAATACCTAAAGCCTTAAGATTTTTAACAGCATCCTTAGAATCCTTCTTTATTTCATCCGAAATCACCAGATAGCCTGCATATTCCTTGTCTAAAGCTAAATGAATTATAGTTCCAATTGATTCCACAGCTTTATAATCAATGTTTTCCGCATCCATCAGCTTAGGATTTCCAGCTAATATTTCACTGCCATTAATTACTGCCTTGATTCCGTTTCCTGCAATCTCCTCATACTTATCCACTAAAGACTTATCAACAGCCTTATTGTAGGCCTTCAGGATGGAAACTGCAATAGGATGGTTGGAATAGCTTTCTGCATAGGCTGCCATCTCCAAAAGCTCCTCTGATTCAAATTTCTCTGAAGGGTTAATCTCAGTTACTTGGAATACTCCTTTAGTCAAGGTTCCCGTTTTATCAAATACTACTGCCTCTACATGATTTAAAGCCTCTAGATAGTTACTACCCTTAACTAGGATTCCCTTATTAGACGCTCCACCTATACCTCCAAAGAATCCTAGAGGTATTGAAATTACAAGGGCACACGGACAAGATATTACTAAGAATATCAAGGCCCTATATAGCCATTCCGAAAAGGCTGCCCCCGTTACAAGAGGCGGAATTACAGCTATGGCAAGAGCTCCATATACAACAGCCGGTGTATAATATCTGGCAAATTTAGTTATGAAGTTCTCTGTAGGAGCCTTCTTGCTGCTGGCATTCTGAACTAAATCCAATATCTTTGATACAGTTGATTCTCCAAAGGCTTTGGAAACTTGGATTGATAGCATTCCATTGATATTTATAAAACCACTAAGGGCCTCATCTCCTACCTCTAAATCCCTTGGCATGGATTCACCTGTTAAATGTGAAGTATCAACGCTGGAATGTCCTTCAATTACTTTACCATCAAGAGGAATCTTCTCCCCTGGCTTAACTACTATTATATCCCCAATTTTTACTTCTTCAGGTGAAACGACTTGTATATGATCCCCATGTTTTAGGTTAGCATAGTCAGGTCTTATATCCATTAAATCGCTAATTGACTTTCTTGAGCGGTGAACTGCAACGTCTTGGAAGAGCTCTCCTACTTGGTAAAAAAGCATTACCCCTACTCCTTCTGCATATTCACCGATGATGAAAGCACCAATGGTTGCTATGCCCATTAAGAAGTTTTCATCGAATACCTGGCCTCTTCTTATATTATTCACGGCTCTTATTAATACCTCCGAGCCTACAATTAAAAAGGCCCCAAGGAAAATCATAAGCTCCAACATCGGACTAAGGTTCAATACAAACCCCGATTAAAATCTTAAATAATTCCTTTTTAAATTCAGAGCTAATAGAATCATCACCATGATTATGCCCATGACTATGACCCTGATTATGGCTGCTGTGATCATTTCCATGACTATGCCCACTGGAATTCTCCCCAATAGGCACTATATCTACATGAGATTCTATACTCTTAACGATTTTTTCCGCCTTATTTATAATCCCCTTTATATCTGAATTGCTATCTATCTCTATATTCAATTTCTTATTCATAAAATTCACATTTGCATCAATAACACCGTCCAGGCGTTTTATTTCTGCCTCCATTTTAGCAGCACAATTAGCACAACCAAGGCCTTCTAGCACATAGGATTTTTCTACTAATCCATCTCCTGCGAGTTCACTTTTTACTGCTGTTGTCATCCTTATTCCCCCTGTCCGTCTTCTTTTATATGATTCAAACCTTGATCGAATATATCCTTAACATGCTCATCATCAAGAGAATAATAAACTACCTTCCCATCCCTGCGGCTCTTAACAAGTCTAGCCTGCTTTAAAACCCTTAGCTGATGGGATATGGCTGATTGAGTCATGTTTAGAAGGACTGCTATATCACATACGCACATCTCAGCTTCATCTAAAGCCCATAATATCTTAACCCTGGTGGAATCTCCAAGGACCTTAAAAAGCTCAGCCAGATTATATAGTATTTCCTCCCGGGGCATATTTTTCTTTACCTTTTCAACCAGTTCCTCATGGATTACAGTACAATCGCATCTATCGATTTCCAATTTATCCTTCAAAACCCCACCCCTTTAATCAAACACTTGAGCAACTATTCATATGATGATTATATTATATGCCCCTATAAGACAAGTGTCAATAGATATAGGATTTTTATGTAATTCGTAATAAGAATATATTAAATTCATGTAAATTGTGCTAAAATAGACAACAAATACGATAGAACACTTTAAAGGGGGAATTTGGGTGAAGTTTGTATCTTACATATACGATGACAGACCAGATTATGGAGTTTTAAATATGGATGAAAGCCGTATTATACCAATGGAGCTTATATTAAAAGACCTAAATAAAGAATACCCTAAAAATCTACTTAAATTTATCCAAATCTATTCCGATAGTCTGTTAGATGAAATTGCCCTAACTATGGAAAAATTCGAGGATTCATCCCTAGGGATTGAAAATCTTAAGATTACATCTCCTATTCCCTATCCAAGGAGAAATGTAATCTGCCTTGGCAAGAATTATGCTGAGCATGCAAAGGAAGTTAAGGGAAATGGAATAGAAGCTAAGGTCCCTGACTATCCCATATATTTTACTAAAATAGCGGATCCAGCCATAGGATCTAATGATGAAATAGTGGTTCCATGGGAAGTTACTAAAAAGATAGATTACGAGGTGGAGCTTGCTATTATAATCGGGAAGGATGGCAAGAATATTAAGCCTGAGGATGCAGAAAGCCACATCTTTGGGTATACCATTGGAAATGATGTTTCTGCAAGAGATCTTCAATTTAATCATAGTCAATGGTTTAAGGGCAAGAGCCTTGATACCTTTACCCCTCTAGGACCTTATATAGTCCATAAGTCCCAAATAGGCTTTCCTGTAGAACTGGATATAAAATCCTTCGTAAACGGTGAAAAGAGACAGGATTCCAATACCAGAGAGTTAATATTCGATATTCCTTATATAATATCCGACTTATCTGCTGCCATAAGCTTAAGAGCCGGAGACATAATCCTAACGGGTACACCGGCAGGGGTAGGAATAGGCTTTCAGCCACATAAACTGCTTAAATCCGGAGATATAGTAGAATGCGTAATCGAAAAACTGGGAAGCCTAGTAAATACAGTAAAATAGGCATATGTAAAAGAGCCTCGATTCATGATGAATCGAGGCTCTTTACTCATAAAAATTAATTATTTTTATTTTGACCGTAGGATTTAAACTTTTCTATCATACTGGACATTTCTTCATTATTTAAAATTATTGGTTCTCCAATAGATTTAGCCCTATAATACAGCTCAGCACAATATTCGATTTCCTCTGCTATATTAAAGGCACTTTCAATAGTCATATCCCCTGCTAAAAGTCCATGATTAGCTAAAAGCACTGCCTTTCTATCCACCATGGCCTCATAGGCATTTAGAGCTAGCTCTCCAGTCCCAAATGTAGCATATTTAGCACATCTTACATCGATTCCTGCTACAGCAACCATATAATGAATTGGTGGCAATGCCCAGTTTAAACATGCTAATGTAGTGGCATATCTACTATGTGTATGTACCATGGCGGATATATCATCTCTATTTTCATAGAATATCTTATGAAGTAAAAATTCAGATGAAGGCCTTCTTTCACCATCGATAATATCTCCATCAAGGGTCATTATCACTATATCCTTTGGCTTTATCTTCTCATATTCAATTCCGGATGGAGAAATCGCCATAAGCTTCTTATCCCTATTGAAAATACTAATATTGCCCCCGGTTCCCTTGGTTAAATTTGCACTCACTAGCCTTATTCCATATTCTACTACCTTTTCTCTCTCCTCAATTAAAATCACAAAACCACCCCTAACATTTTCGGATAAACTTAAGAGTCCATCTTTGCCTTAAACCCTTATGTAATCCTTTGTGTATCATTAAGTTAATATTAACAATTGAATGAATTAATGTCAATTAAAACGATATTTTGTCCTAATTCTGTAACCTCTTTGTCACCTAAGCATCACATTTTTTCTATATAATAAGTTTAGATATCCCTCATTTCAATACATATTAGAATGTTAGGAGCTGGCTTATGAATAAAAAACCTATTTTATTAATAATCTTGATATTTGCCTTAAGTGTAATTATGTCCGCATGTGAAACTCTTCCATCTGACTTTGTCCCGGAGCAAGTTCCACTAGAAAGTTCCATAAAGGAGATCATAATTTCTAAAGGCAAAGACTATGATTTCTTGACGGATGAACTATTTATTCAGAAGGTCAACGAACTGGGTCTATCCAACGATTTTACAGTGGGAAACTTAGACGATGACAATATCCCTGAGCTAGTAGTCTTTGTGGAAAGAAACCATGAAGATATAGAGGATCCGGGTGAACTTCAAGTATATAAGTTTAACGGCGAAAAATATGACCTTTTAGATAAAATTCCTATGAACTACGATGACTCCAACTTTTTACTCCTTGTAGGAAAGATTTCAGTAAATCAGAACGGAATATACCTTAGCAATAATGTAGGCAACCATTCAACAGTAAACTACGGCTTCATACTAAAAAACGGAAAACTTAAAAGTGTACTAAATGATAAGAAGATTGGCCTCATTTCTACCAATAAAAACAACGAAATAAAGGATGTAAATAGAGACGGAATCCTGGAATTTAGCATATATACTAATGACCCTGAATCTATAGAGCAAAATCCAGTAGACTCAGACAAAATAGTATTATGGTATAAGTGGGACGGAAAGGACGCTGGCAATCTTGTCCAAGTTGACCGCTTTGCACAAGCCACTACTATGTTAAGGGAATCTATTGCAACATTAGATGAGCTAGGTTTAAAACATAAGGACATACTTCCCTATCTCATGGAAAATGCCCCTGAATTAAACAAGAATGATTTTACAGATCTATTGGAGGAATATGTATCATTCTTGAAAGCAAATATTAATTTCAAGAGTAATGAATTGGATTCCCTATTTGTAAAATATCAGAATGGTTACAACAACGATTATTTATCCCAACAATATGGGCTTTCACTGGAAAGGCTTAATGATGTAGAATACCTTAAGAGGGAAAAAATCCTAAAATCTGAAACCGAGCTCAAAGAACACCTTATCGAGAACTTGTCCTTAGGCTACCGACTGGATACTTCAGAGGGTAAATATTACTATTTAATAGACAACCAAAGGCTAGGTGACTTATTTACTAAAAATATTACCAAGGAATACGGAGATTATCTTAAGATAGTAGCAAGAGAGTCTTCCATGCCCTATTTAAAAGATGGGAGCCTGATGATTGATAGGGATAAGCTAGGAGAAAGAATCATCGAGATTGAAGGCTTTAGAATGACCTACCCTTATTCAAAATATATTACTGAAGTGAATTCCATGTATAAAGATTATGTATCCACATTTATATTTGGAACTCCATCAAGTCCAAACTACGATAAGACCCTTGGATATACAGATAAAAGCATCTCATTCTTTAAGGAAATGGCAGGCAAATACCCTGAGTCCCATTTTGCAGAAACTCTTGAGAGACTTATAAAGGAACTCAACTCAACTTTAAATATCTTCAATGAGGGTACGAGAAAAAAAGTAGAAAACACCATACTCTAGTTAAAAAAAGACGTCAATCATAGATTTAAGATTGACGTCTTTTTTGCCTCGTTATACTAAGAAATGGTGACAGATAGCCTAACTTTATTCATAAACAATACTATGGTCATCATCCGAGTTTTTATCATTACCGGCTAATACATTATATAATCTTGCTAGGGTCGCTTCGTGATAGGGAGTTACAAAGAATACCCCTATACCAAAGAAAATTAACCCCAAGAAATACCATCCCAAGAAGGATAAATCCAACACAAACATATCCATCTTATGACCATAGGTCATATCTCTGCTTCTTTGTATAACATCATCTGATGGTAGATTTGGATTATCCACCAAAATATAAGGAACCATCCTGTATTCGTAGGATTTAACTATTCCAGGAATAATAAAGAGTAAGAACCATAAAAAGTTCTTAATACCGGTAATAAATATGCATTTAAATATTCCCCAGAACTCACTTCTGTTAAAGGTTGAAAAAAGATACCTAACGCTAACATCCCCTTCAAATCCCTTGAGAAAAAATCTATTCTTTCCAACTGTAAGAAGTGGGGAGATAAACAAGCTAAGGATCCATAGAATTAAAATAAAGGCAAATATAGTTGAGCCGACGAAGAATGCAGGAAAAAAACCAATCGATCTTATGGCCTCTCTAAAACCACCAGACCCAACTTGATTTAAAATTTTATTATCCATTTGAAGCTGCTCTTCTATAGATGGTGGTAAATCACTATCATTAAACCTATATTCGATATCATCTCCATTACTTCCACCACCCGTTAGAATAGAAAATATTAAACAAACTACAAAAGCCTTCCAATAATTCTTTCTTAAAAAATCCTTAGCATAATTCTTAAGTTCCGCCCTAGTCCACATTAAGCCTCTCCTCCTTTTACAAAACTACTATTAATATTCATATAACAATTTCGTCTAACTTATACCCATTTAAAGGAGAATTCCACTGTGAATCTATATTCTCTAAGAGCATTTTGATCTTAGGCTTTTGAGGAAGTACTAATATATGGGAAACCTATCACAAAGTGCATATACCCTATTCTTTAACATATTTCTATCATTGTTTTCGTCAAGAGTCAATGAAATCAACTCAGCAATCTCTCTCATTTCATCTTCCTTCATTCCTCTTGTAGTCATTGCAGGAGTTCCCAACCTAATTCCGCTGGTGACAGACGGACTTTCGGTATCAAAAGGTATAGTATTTTTATTTACCGTTATTCCGATGTCATTCAACAGCCCTTCTGCCTTTTTACCGGTCAAGCCTTTTATCATTACATCCATCAGTAAGAGATGGTTGTCTGTTCCACCGGTAATTATTCTAAAGCCCCTTTCTATCAAGCTTTCTGCCAAGGTCTTTGCATTCTTTATTATTTGCTTTTGATAATCTTTAAATTCCGGTTCCAAGGCTTCTTTAAATGCCACTGCTTTTGCCGCTATTACATGCATCAAAGGCCCTCCCTGTATACCCGGGAATATAGCCTTGTCTATTAATTTTTTATATTCTCCTTTGCAGAGTATAGCCCCTCCTCTTGGCCCTCTTAAGGTCTTATGAGTTGTGGTTGTTACAAAATCCGCATATGGTATAGGGCTTATATGCAGTCCTGCCGCTACTAAGCCTGCAATATGAGCCATATCTACCATAAGATAAGCTCCTACTTCATCAGCAATCTCTCTGAACTTCTTAAAGTCGATTTCTCTTGAATAAGCAGTTGCTCCGGCAACTATGAGTTTTGGTTTTTCTCTTAAGGCTATTTCTCTTACCGAATCATAATCTATTCTTTCTGTCAAAGAATTAACTCCGTAAGCTACAAAGTTATAATATAAGCCCGAAATATTTACAGGGCTTCCATGGGTAAGATGTCCGCCTTGCGAAAGATTCATTCCAAGTACCTTGTCCCCGGCTTTCAATATGGCTACATATACTCCCAGATTTGCACTTGAGCCGGAATGAGGCTGGACATTGGCATGATCAGCGCCAAATAGTTTTTTTAGTCTATCAACAGCCAGTTCTTCAGCTATATCTACTACTTCACATCCACCGTAATATCTCTTGCCTGGATAGCCTTCAGCATACTTATTTGTTAATTGGCTTCCCATAGCTTCCATGACTTGCTTTGAAACAAAGTTTTCTGAAGCTATGAGCTCAAGGTGATGCTGCTGGCGCTTAATTTCATTGTTTATTGCTTCCATTATTTCCGGGTCGTGCTTCGATAGATTAACAAAATCCATTTTCTCATACTCCTTACATGAAATATTTTTTAACCTTGGGTAACTACTTAGCATAATTTGGCAAACGTTTTCCAACATCGAACAATGTCGATATTTGTAACCCTCTATTATAAGTATATATTGTAGTTATGATGATTACAATAATTTTCTATCAGTTTTTCGTGTCCAAGTCTCTTATTTAAATAACCTCAGATCCAAAATCATATTTATTATTTCTAAACCATAATAAAAGCCTGAACTCCAATATACTTTGGCTTCAGGCTTCATAAAATCATAACAGAAGTAACTCTTCTTCATTCATCGGTTAATGGCTCTTTATTTATTAACTCAATTAGTTTATCCATGATGTCTACAGTTTGTACACCCAGATGCAGGATTTTTATCCTTGCTTTTTCTTCCCGTATAAATAAATATTGCATCTCTTAAAAATTCTGCAGTGCCCTTTTCTTTATCATCATAGTATGCTTTAAATCTTTCATCATCAACATACCTTTGGGCAAGATTAGCATGAGCTTCTTTATCATAGGTCCCCCAGCTTAGGGTAATCCATTCTTTATGAAGTTCAGCAGCCTTTTGTGCTGAATCACTGGCAGGATTTCCATGCTTAAAAGCTTCTCCCAGATAATACTTTACCCCTGAAGCCAGTTCATTTAGCTTCTTAAAGTCCTCTTGGGTCATATTATTAAACCTTTCATTGGACTTATTAACTATATCCTCATCATACTTTTCTCTGATTTCATCCCCAAACTTCTCTTCATTTTCTTTAAGAAGCTTATCCTTTAAACCTTCAAACTGTTCCTTATCATTCATCTATATTATCCTCCTTAAAGGAGTTCTCAGACAGAGAACTATTTTATCATAGCTACAGGACATATTGTGAGCCATCATCTTAGATTAATTATAGCATATTAAAGCTGATACAACAAATATCTACACCTTCCTAAAAGGTTCAATATGGGCATTTAAATGTAGATTCTTATTAAATCTATCTCTAATTGCATCTTCTATATCATGGACTAATTCATGTGATTCTTGAATATTCAATTTAGGCTCAATTAATATGTGTAAGTCAACATAGATATCGTTTATGCTGCTTCTGCTCCTGATTTTATGAGAATCCTTAACATCTTCAAAGCTCATCACAATATCTCTTATATGCTCTGAATCGATAGCCTCACCATCAAGAAGCACATCGCTATTCTCCTTAAAGATTTCATAGCCTGCATGAAGTATAAAACCGGCAACTAACAAGGAAGCAATAGGATCGATTATGATTGGAAGACCCAATTTTATCCCTATAAGAGTCCCCAAAACCCCTAGGGATATATAGATATCACTTCTTGTATGCATTGAGTCAGAAATAAGTATCTGACTATTGAGCTCTTTCCCTTTTCTATACTCCCCTACAGAAACAAAAATATTGACGATTAAGGTGAAAATCAGGACTAAAAGGCTTACTATAGTTATTTCAGGGATTACCGGGTCTTTAAACCTTTCAAAGGCACCTAGGATTACCTTACCGCCGGCAAAAAATAACATTATGGATATAAATAATCCTGCCAATGTTTCATATTTACTATGTCCATATGGGTGTTCCTTATCTTCCGGTTTAGAAGCAAAATAAATACCTATTAAGCCAACGATGTTGGATGACCCATCTGAAAGAGAATGAAAGCCATCTGCAGTCATACTAGCACTTTTACTCATTGTACCAATAATTATTTTTAATCCGGCTACAAGTAAATTAGCCACCAAAATAATTATCAGGACCCCTTGCACCTTTTTAAAATTGTTTTTTTCCATAACACTACCTCCAATAATTTAAATCTATATCTTTAAATACAAAAAATCCATGGAACATTACTTAAGGCAATGTCCCATGGATTTCATCCACTGTCTTTTAAAGACCCAGCCGCATACGAAATTACCGTATCGCCTGTTCATTTGCAAATCATATTTACTATATATCATTTATAGATAATATATGTTAAATATATTCAAAGGTTACATATATATTTGAATTTGTTCCATTTTGATTTTGTAAAAACCGATTATATCATTTTTGAAAAAAGATTTCAAGACATACTATTTTATTTAAGCATCCCCTTAATATCCTCTATATATTTAGAAATCAACAACTCTTGATAGGCTGCATATTTTTCTGTTTTAATATGGTCAGCCAGACATTGAAGGTCTTTATCCCTGATTTTGTCCAGCTTTTTCATACGGTCTGCCTCAATAATCTTTGTAGATTTAATAGAGTAGTATTCCTCTTTACTAAAGCTCCATAGAATCAACTTCTCTCCATATCTTGTCTTTAGCTTATCAGCAATTTGTAGGCCTTCAGGATCAAAATCCCCTGAATAATAGATTTTCTCAACATTATCTACTAACTTATCCAACAGGACTAATGAAGCCAATTTAAGCTGGCCATAGCTACATATTAAGGGAGGTTTTTTATCCTTAAGCCTTTCTAATACTTGGCTAAAGACCGTAGGGTTTTCAAAAATAAAGACATATTTAGAGCTAGAAAATACACTATCAATTTGGGAAAGATTCCATAAATTAATATTTATAGGCTCATTGTTCTGATAAAATCCCTCCCACCCTTTATGAATTTCCTTATTCTTATAGGCAGAAAATCCACTTATTGCTGTATAGTTTGAAATCTCATCCTTGATTATACCTGCCCTATACAGTACTTCAGCCTTATCTTCCGCACTTTGAGGAAGCTCCATTTCCAGAAAATATATTATTCCGTAAATTAACAGGGTGCCGACTAAGGTGTTGTCATCGAAGCTATGGGGATTTCTACTTATTTGTGAAGAAAATAGGGCTAGTCGGGTCAGGTCCGAGCTATCAAAGGATA
>CAZTEN010000035.1:0-2787 GCA_964612495.1 uncultured Tissierella sp.
ATTAAGCCTAAAATTAAACCTAAAATTAAAAAAGGTGGGGATTAAATCCCCACCTTGTCCAATTCATATAGATTGTATTGATTTATTAGCTTCATAAGCTTCATAGGGTATTGAGGATCTGTTGCGTATCCTGCCCTCTTTAGTGCCCATGCTCCTTGCATATAGTCGAACATTACTCCTCTAAAGTAAGTATATCTGTCACGATTTAGGAACTCCTTGTGGTCTGCCCAGGATTGGCTTGGATTATCATAGGCTCTGAATTCAGCGTCTACTCTGTAGCTAACCCCGTTATATACTTCCCAGGTGTTAGAGGTTACGCTACCCTTTGGACCTGAGCCCTTAATGCCGAATAGGTTGTTGGAAAGTACACCTGTATATTTATCTACGGGAACCTTTTGTCCCCATCCGGTTTCTAGAATTGCCTGAGCTGTTTGAAGGGCTGCACTCATACCGGTATTTTGGTATGAGTTTTTGGCTAGGCCTGAAGCAAAGCCAATAAATTTATCCTGCTCAATAACAGGCTTTGATTCATAGATTGTTCCAAGATATACCTTGAAATTAATCTTATCGCTTATTAACTTCTTGCCCTGATAGTTTCCTTCTGCCTGTATACTTACATTTCCTGCATCGCTGCTAGCAGGTGTATAGCTTATCTCTTGTGTTGGAGCCATATTGGTCGCGATGGCTTTCTTTGTACCCTTAGAATTTATAATATAGTAGCTTACACTGTCTAAATTTACATTGCTGTTTACCTTAAGCTTAGTTGTTCCTGTAACCACTTGATTTGGTCCGATGCCCTCCAGTAAAACCTTTGGACTTCCTTCTACATATACCCTTATAGGGTCACTTTCGTAAACTGTTCCGTCTGATACTGTAACCTTTACTATCAATTCCTTAGTGCCCGTATCATTCGGTCCAGGGGTCCATTTATATCCACCATAAGGTATCTTACCTATTGTTGAGACAAGGCCTGTACTTACATTTTTCATTAAAAATTCAGTTCCTGTAACGCCTTCAAAGTTTCTCTTTGCTATAAGGTTTACAGAATTGTTGATGGTTTGTCCTTCTGTTACTCCTCCAAGGTCTAGACTTCTAGTCATGGCAACCTGTACATCAATGGATGTGCCGGGATATGAATTGTTGTTGGAATCGTATGCTATTACCCTAATGGAATGGTTTCCGTTCTGGATAACATCCGGTGACCAAGTAAAGGCTCCAAGAGGATCTTGTTCTTCAGTTAAGCTTACCTTTCCCGTATTTAAATTTGTAATCTCATACTTTACATATGCAGGAAAGAAATTAATATCTGCTTCGATTGAAGTACTTCCGGTTATAACCTGTCCATTATTAATGTTCTTTATATTGACAATTGGACTTATGCTAATATTTACAGGGATTGAATCCCCCCCAAGAAATTTCCCATTCTTGTCATATATTGCACCTACTAAAATCTTACTTCCATTGTCTTCAATTCTCGGAAGGAAAGTATAGCTACCATTTACTAAATTTCCTCTTGCTAGGATAAAGCCCTTACCTGTGGAAGGCTCTAGCAAAAGGAATCTTACTTCATTTCCGGCACTGGTAAAAAGCTCAGATGTACCAAGCTGTAGATTTGTCTTTCCATTTATAGTTTGTCCCGGATTTTGGGTCAATAACTTAATATCGAAGAATTCAGTCTTATCTCCTTGTCTAGTGGAATCCACCAATACGGTCCTGGATGCATCATTCCAGTCAACTGCTATTCCTAATGCATTACTCACCAATCTTAGGGGCACATAGGTACGGTCATTATATATCTTTGGTGCCACATCGCTTATATCATAATCTGCCCCATTATCGTATTGTACAAGGTTGCTTCCTATTCTAAGTAGGACACTTTCATTGCCCTTTTGTACAAACACACTTCTTTCATCGTTATTCCAAGTAACCGTAGCCCCCAGCTCTTCAGATATAAATCTTATAGGAACCAAGGTCCTGTCGTTCTCTATTATTGGGCTGGAAAGCTGAGTTATATCCTTACCATCTACTAATAATTTTATATTATTGACAGCCATCACTTTATATGTAGCAACCGAGCCAAATAAAACCATAGCAGCTGTAAGGCTAATAGCTGTCTTCTTTATAGTCATTTTCATATATAAATCCTCCTTTTTAAAAATGCCTTTAAATATCTACACTTCCTTTCCTTAATTGTATCATATTTTTATTATATGACATGTTACAAAGTGATTACATATAGATTCCAAATTTTTCAACTAACTATCATTAGGCCTTATGCTTTAGGGTATATATTTAATGATAATGATTAAGCTAGACTATAGCTAAAATTATTTCAAGCTACTATGTTGTTGACATAGGAGGTTTATCGTGCAAAGAATGAGTTTAAAACTTATTATCCTATTTCTTCTAAATGTGTTGGATATATTATTAACTTTAATTCTTATCTCTTCCGGGAAATTCTTTGAGATAAATCCAATAATAAATAAGATATTAGATTCAAGGATTAAACTATATATAGTCAAGATAGTGATTCCCCTATTATTAATATTGTATTTATTTATAAGGCTTAGAAAAGCAGAAAAGCACCAACTGATAATTTCAAATAAAATCATCAATGGTGCCTTAATTGTATATGCTTGTATTAATCTAAGCCATATCTTTTGGCTTTTGCTATATCCTTAATCATTAGCTTTCAGAGAATCCACCATCTTAATATTATTAAGCTTCTTCTTCATAAATAGATTTACTATTATAGAGAAGATTATGGTTACTACCCCTGAGATAATA
>CAZTEN010000035.1:2797-11628 GCA_964612495.1 uncultured Tissierella sp.
ATAGCTTATAATTTTAACATCTCTTCCAAACATAAACTCAGGACTCTCTACTGTGGCTATTACGAAGATGTGTAATGCCCTCCCCAGAAGCAGACCTAAGACCATACCAATAAAGGTAAGTATTCTGGTCTCCCTAAAGATATAGGTTGAAACCTCTTCCTCATAATAGCCCAGGACCTTCAAGGTAGCCAGCTCCTTGTTTCTCTCATTGATATTAATATTGGTCAGATTATATAGGACTATAAAGGCTAAGGCACCTGATGATACTATTATAAATACGACTATATAATCAATTGATGCAAGGAGGTTGTCGAAAGTAGACTTGGTATGGGATACAAAGGTGGAATTCAGTACCTTTTCATTGGAAAGAATCCTTTCAGCTATTTGGTCAGATGAATTAGCATCTGCCGGTTTTGCCAATATGAAGTTCTCATCCTCACCTATATTAAAGCCATCTATATAATTAGCCTTATGCAAATATACATAGTTTCCTGCATAGTTTTCCGTGATTCCGCTTACGGTGAATTCTGCTTTCCTATCATCTGAGTCCATAAGCTGGAAGGTATCACCTATTTTAAGATTTAACACCTCGCTTAGCTTTTCAGTTATTAGGACCGACTCCTTATTTACTAACAGCTTTTCCTTGGACTTTCTATCTCTAAATTCAACAAAGTTTCCTAATTCTTCTAAATCAGCTGCTCTTATAGTGGCTTCTAATCTTTCATCCTTAAAGCTTACTTCACCCTTATCTGAATAGATTGCTATACTGTTTTGAATTAAATTCTCATCCTTCAATAACTCATCTAGGGATAAATCCTTTTTCCACCCATCATCCACTTCAATCTCTAGTTCGTATTTATATATTTCAACGAATTGAGTAGTGGCCAGTTCTCCTATGGAATCTCGGAGTCCAAAACCGGTTACCAAGAGGGCTGTACATCCGGATACTCCAATGACTGTCATAAAGAAGTGCTTCTTATATCTAAATAGGTTTCTTGCAGTAGCCTTGTGGTTAAAACTCATCTTTGACCAAATAAACTCAACACGCTCCAGCAAGATTCTCTTACCAGCCTTGGGTGCCCTTGCAACCATAAGGGTTGCAGGCTTTTCCTTTAAGGCATCATTACATGCGTAAATCGTTGCAGCCAAGGTACTTAAGATAGCAAGGCCTGATGATATAAGGCCGATTCTGGTATTGTAAGCAGCTATAAAATCCGGAAGATGAAATAGGACTCCATATGCATTCCAGATTATATATGGGATGATTTTAAAGCCTACAAAGAGCCCTGCTATACTTCCTAGAACCGAAGCCAAAGAGCAATAGACTATATATTTAGCAGTTATTGCTGCCTTAGAATAGCCTAAGGCCTTCAGAGTTCCTATTTGGGTACGCTCCTCCTCTACCATTCTAGTCATGGTAGTAAGGGTTACCAGAGCCGCAATCATATAGAAGAAGATTGGAAAGACCTTTGCAACTGCATCTACCTTTTCTGCATTCATTTCGAAGCTTACAAAGCTGACATTGGAGTTTCTATCCAAAACATACCATTGGGGGACTTCCAGCTGAGCTATCTCCTCCTGGGCATCCATCAGCTCAGCATAGGCTTCTGCCAACTCCTCCTCTGCCTCCGCTTTTCCTTCTTCGTATTCTTTTTCACCGTCTTTAAGGTCTGCCAACCCCTGATTATAATCCTTTTCTCCCTGGGCAAGGTCCTCTTCTGCATCCTCAATCTCCTTATTGGCCTTTGCAACTTCCTCATCCAGGGTCTTTTGAGCATCCTCCAGTTCTTTCTTACCGTCCTTGTATTCTACCCAGCCATCTGCGATTTCCTTCTTACCGTCCTCGTATTCTTTAAAGCCATCATCCAGCTTTTTCTTTCCATCTTGAAGCTCAATTCTGCCTTCCTCAAGTTCTTTCCAACCATCTTGAAGCTTGATGCGGTTTTTCTCGATTTCTACCTTTGCATCCTCAAGTTCTTTTTCCCCTTCCTCTAATTCCTTCTTGCCTTCTTTAATCTCTTCTCTTCCTTCATAGTACTGGTTCCAGCCATCCTCTATTTTTTTCTCCCCACGTCTAAGCTCTTCTTCACCATCCATGATTTGAGCCCAGCCATCTAATAGGGTTGAGGCAGATGGTATTTGGGATTTTTGGGCCTTAAGTTCCTTTACTTGGCCCTCTAATCCACGCTTTTCATCATTCATGGCATTTATGCCATATTCCAATTGCTGAATTTGACCTAATAAAGCTTCTCTTTCAGCCTCATCTTGAATTGCTTGAAGTTGCGCATTTAATCCTTCCAAATTTGATTTTGCCTCATTCAATTTGGAATCGATTAATAATATGCCTCCCTGGATTTGCGTAATTCCATCATCTATCTGCAGCTTACTACCATCTATATAGGATATAAGGGCATTCTTAGCCGAGGGATTTCTATTTATATCGTTGAATAAGGCTAATCCTGAAGAATATCCCACACTCTTTGCAATGGGGTCTACGCTTTTAGTAAAATAGGATTTCTGAGCATTTAATTTATTCCAGCCGGCTTCAATATCTTTTTCCCCATCCTCCAGGTCTTTTTTTGCCTTGTCTAATTCTCTTTCACCATCACGAATCTCCCTTTTTCCATCTTCCAAGTCCTTTAGGCCTTCTAAATTCTTTTTGACCATCCTTAAGTTCTTGTTCAGCCTCTAAGAATTCAATATATCCTTTTTGATAGTCCTTTTGTCCGTCTTGAAGGTCTATCCAAGCATCGACCAAGTCTTTTTCTCCGTCTTGTAACTTTACAAGGGCATCTTCAAGTTCGATTTTTCCGTCCTCTATTTCCTTATTTGCATCCCGGACTTCTTTTTTAAGAGTCTGTCTCGCATCTTCAAGCTCTTTTTTTCCATCATTCAGCTCTATCAGCCCTTCAGCTAATTCCTTCCTGCCGTCTTCCAGGTCCTTATAGGCCTCATCGAGCTCTGTTTCAGCTTCCAGCTTTCCCTCATTGTAGTCTTCCCAGCCATCGGTCAGCTCTTTTTCGGCTGTAGAGAGTAAATCATTATATCTAATAATAGACCTTTCCTTACTTATGTCCTCAAGGTCCTCTACAATATCTTCTATCATATATTCATACTGGGAGGAAAAACTATCCATTTCCTTAGCATTCTTAATAGTTATATAGAAGTCCGTATAAATATCTAAATTATAAGAGCCCTCGTCTACATATATAATTCCACCCAATCTGCCGTTTCCAATATTGGTAACCTCCCTTTCCCTGGAAAAGTGAAAGGAGTTGCCAACGACTCCCACTATGGTGTACCCCATAACTCCATAGGTATCATCCAGCTCATCAAAATCCTCATTTTCCGGAGAAATCTTTATTTTATCCCCAAGGTTGAAGTCCATTAAGAAGGCTCCGCTGCGTTCAGCCAAGGCTTCGTTCTTCTTCTGTGGCATTCTACCTTCAAGAAGCTGAAGCCTATTGATATTAGCAGTTTTCCCATTAATTAAGGGTAGTCCGTAAATCCTAGTAGTAATTATTTCTTTTTCCTCAGTCTCCATCAAAACATCGGTGACAAAGGCAGGCATTAGGTCTTTAACATCTTCCCTGGATTGGATTAATTTTAAATCATCCTTTGTTAATCCCATAGTTGCCTTTATAAATATATCAGCCATGTTGTTCTTATCGTAGTATTCATCCACTGACAGGTTCATATCAGGAGTAGTTACCAAAAGCCCCGATAAAAATCCTACTCCTAGGGCTACGATTCCAAATATGGCGGCAAATCTTCCGAAGCTTCCCTTAATCTCCTTGAATATGATCTTTAAATATGTCTTATTCACTACCATTCAATCCTTTCTACAGGGATTGGATTAGGATTGGTGGTCATGGACGAGACTTGGCCATTCTTGATTTGAATTACCCTGTCTGCCATTTGAGCTATAGCTAGGTTGTGGGTTATGACTATTACTGTCTTTCCTGTTTTTCTGCAGCTTTCTTGGAGTAGTCTTAGGATGTTTTTTCCCGTGTTATAGTCTAATGCACCCGTAGGCTCATCACAAAGAAGTATCTTAGGGTTTTTAGCTAGAGCCCTTGCTATGGACACCCTCTGCTGCTCTCCTCCCGAAAGTTGTGCAGGAAAGTTAAACATCCTATCTCCAAGGCCCACAAGCTCTAATATTTCCTTTGGATTCAAAGGCTTCTTACATATCTCCGATGCCAATTCGACATTTTCAAGGGCTGTAAGGTTCTGCACCAAGTTATAGAATTGGAATACAAAGCCTACATCATGTCTTCTATATTCAGTTAATTGCCTTTCATTGAGTTTACTTACCTCTAAACCATCCAAAAAAATCTTTCCTCTGTCTGAGGAATCCATGCCTCCCAGCATATTTAGAACCGTAGTCTTTCCTGCTCCGCTGGGGCCTACTATTACGCAGAATTCACCCTTTTCTATATTAAAGGTAATATTTTCAGCAGCCGCTATCTTGTGTTGGCCCATCTTATAATATTTGCACACATTTTCCAATAAAACGAAACTCTTGATTCCTATTATACTCGACTCCCCTTTTTGCTACCTATTTCCCCTGCTGCCAAATCTATGATTCGGATTAGGTCTTTTACATTTTCCTCTCCCAGAGACCGTATAAAGAGATGAAAGTATTCCTTTGCATTACTTTGTTTTTCATTGATTAAACTCAAGCCTTTTTCTGTAATCTTTACAGTCAGCCGCCTTCTGTCCTCTTCATCTTGCTTTGTTTCCACATAGCCCTTTTTTTTAAGTGTATTTAATATAGCTGTAATCCTAGGCCGGGTCATATGTAATTTTTCACTTAAGGTGGACGGATTTATTTCTTCCTCTAGATTCTGGGACATGTAGTGAAGTATATATAGCTCCCCTTGTAAAAACTCCGTAAGTTGGGTAAAACCTTCCAAGTAATATATTTTTTCCAGAGAAGCAATTAATTCATATAATAAATTTTGACTTTCCATAATTCCTCCATTGATTAATACCATTAACTATTAATACTGTTAATTATATCATAGTTATTATGGATGTGCAATAAAAATTGACCTAACCTGATTTGCAAAAACTGCAAATCGGATTAGGTCACAAACTAGATTATATCGCTTAAGTCTTCAGCAAAGTAGGAACTTCTTACTAAAGGTGCTGAAGCTACTCTCTTAAAGCCCATGGAAAGGGCTATTTCCTTGTATTCATCAAATTGCTCAGGAGTTACATATTCTACTACTGGAAGGTGTTCCATGCTTGGTCTTAGATATTGTCCAAGGGTTAGCATGTCTACATTTGCTTCTCTAAGAGTTTTGAATACATCAACAACCTGATTTTTTGTCTCTCCAAGGCCTAACATCATTCCTGATTTTGTAGCCATATGTGGCTTTTTCTCCTTAACGTATCTAAGAAGTTCAACAGACCTTTCGAATATAGCCATAGGTCTTACTGTATCATATAGGTCTGGTACAGTTTCAATATTGTGGTTAAGTACATTTGGTTCTGCATCAATGATGATATCGATTAGGTCTTCTCTTCCCTGCATATCAGGAATCAAAAGCTCTACTGTGGCAGAAGGAGCACTCTTTCTTATCTCTTCAACTACTTTTCTAAACTGATTAGCTCCTTGGTCCTCTAAATCATCTCTGGTAACTGAGGTAATAACAGCATGCCTTAGTCCAAGTACAGAAACCGCCTTACCTACATTAATAGGCTCCATTTCATCTACATTATCAGGTGTAGCAGAGGTTACATTACAGAATGTACAATTTCTTGTACAATTTCTTCCAAGAATCATAAAGGTTGCTGTTCCTCTTTGGAAGCATTCCATTTGATTAGGGCAATTTGCATCGTTACATACTGTATTGAGATTAAGATCAGATATCAATGAATTTACTTTATTTGAAGTTTGTCCACCTTGCATTTTAACCCTAATCCATTCAGGCTTTCTTGTTACTTTCATCTAACCCTTCCTTTCCGGGACAATAGGACAGTGCATGTGTCCTATTTCCATTTATAGTAGTAAGAATCTATAGATTCTTTTTTCTTAAAATTAAACAACGTATATATTATATACCAATAATTATTCTATTTCAATTAAAGCTATGCAAGATTTGAAAGCATACTTGTCAATGGTGGTACAACTTGTTTCTTTCTGGACAATACTCCCGGTGCATTAAAGGAGTTATTTTGAAGAGTCTCTCCAAAGGCCTTTGCAACCAAGGCTTTATGCTCACCAACAACGATTATTTCAGAAGACTCATTGAATATATCCGTCAAAAGAAGAAGGAAGAGAGAATAACCATTTTCCTTTGCCTTGGATTCCATGGTCTTAAACAAATCATCCTTCATATCGCTTAAGCTGTCAGGATCCATGGTATAAACCTGTGAAATTCCAACCTTTTCTTCCTTGATATTAAAGGTCTTAAAGTCCTGGCTCAACAAATCCTCAGGTGTTCTACCTACAAGGGAAGTTCCCGCTTTAAACATTTCTGTAGAAAATCTTTCAACATCCATATCTGCAATTTTAGCTAGTCTATCCAGCATCATTTTATCCGTATTAGTGGAGGTAGGAGATTTTAAATACAGGGTATCGGAAATTATGGCAGCAGCTAAAATCCCGGCCATCTTCTTAGAAGGTCTTCTTCCGTTTTCAAAGTAAATAGATGCAATAATAGTAGATGTACTGCCTACGGGTTCATTTCTAAAATATACAGGATTGCCTGTAAATACATCTGCAACCCTATGATGATCAATAATCTCTAGAATTTCTGAATCCTCAAGACCGTCAACGGATTGGCTTCTCTCATTATGGTCAACCAGTATTACCTTTTTCTTAACGCTGGATATAAGGTGATATCTAGATATTAATCCCACTACTCTTTTCTCCAAATCTATAACCGGATAACTTCTAAATCTGGATTGGCTCATAAGTTCCTTCACGTCATCAACCAAATCATCTATGGTAAATACAACTAGGTTTTCAGTAGTCATAGTATGATTTATAGGTACACTTTGAGTAATAAGCCTAGATGTGGTAAAAGTGTCATTTGGAGTTGATATAACTGCTATGTTATCTTGGATTGCCAGCTGGAGAAGGTCCTCATCCAACTTTCCATTACCAGTGATTATCATAAGAGCAGCCTTGTTATCTATTATGAATTCGTGGACTTCTCTTCTATCTCCACATATAAGCACGTCGTTTTCATAGGAGTTCTCCTTAATACTTTCTAAGTCCATGGCTATAATGGATATGCTACCTGTATCCGTACGCTTAACCTTAGGTATATTAATTGGACTTGCAGACAAGGTTTCTATAATATTGTCTAAAGGAGTATTTGATTTTCCTAATATGGTATTATCCCATACATCAATATAATTATGGATTATATCTGAAACAGTAACGATTCCCTGAAGCTTGTCTTCTCCATCAACAACAGGAAGGCTATTTATATTGTTCTTTGTCATAATATTTAAGCCCATCCTTAGGGATATATCTGAGCTAACAGGGGCTATTTTATCGAAGTCAAGGTCTACTACGCTTAGTCTTAGGGTATCTATTAAAACTGGGGCTTCTACCCCGAAGTATTCTAGTATAAACTTGGTTTCAAGGCTTACATTTCCAAGCCTTACAGGGATAGCATTATAGTTTCCAGAGCCGTTTTTATATTCAGCATAAGCAAGGGCAGCACAAATGGAATCCGAATCCGGGTTTTTATGGCCGGTTATATATACTGTTTCTTTCATAATCACTCACACTCCAACAAATAGTCTAAAGATTTAAACAAGAATATTTTCAATGTAACTTTAAAGAGTCCCTTGTTTATGAATACAATTATAGCATATATTCCTAAAATATCGAAAAAAATTGAATAACAATATTGATACAGCAAAGACGGTTCCTTTTGTTTCAGAACCGTCTTTATTTTTTCATTTATATTGTCTCAATTCCTACTACTTCATATCCGGCTTCATTTACTGCAAATTTTATAGCCTCATCTAAATCATTACTATCTGCATCTAAAAGGGCATATTTTTCTTCTAATTTTACACTTACGTTGGAAATACCATCTATTTCATTTAAAGCCTCTGCTACATGTTTTACACAATGGTTACAGGTCATACCTTCTATTAATACTTTCTTTTTCATATTTATTCTCCTTTGTTTTATATTATTTTTCTAGAGACCAAGAACTCCAACTATCTAACCGGCTTGAATTTCTTTAATCTTAGTGCATTTGTCAAAACTGATACTGAACTTAAACTCATGGCTGCTCCGGCAATCATTGGGTTTAGCAGTGGTCCACCAAATAGATGAAGTAGACCCATTGCTACGGGTATTCCAAGAGTATTATATCCAAATGCCCAAAATAGATTTTGCTTAATATTTCTTATGGTTGAATTGCTCAACTGGATTGCGGTTGGCACATCCATAAGATCACTTCTCATAAGCACTATATCTGCTGACTCCATGGCTACATCTGTACCGGAACCAATTGCTATACCTATATCGGCTTGAGCCAATGCCGGTGCATCATTAATTCCATCTCCAACCATGGCTACCTTCTTGCCTTTAGCCTGAAGCTTCTTGACTTCATTTGCCTTATCCTCAGGTAAAACTTCTGCTAATACTATATCGATACCTACTTGTTTTGCTATGGCTTCAGCTGTTCTTCTATTATCTCCGGTAATCATAGCTACTTGAATGTCCATCTTATGAAGTAATTCTATAGCTCTCTTACTGTTTTCCTTAACTGTATCAGCTACAGCTATAATTCCAGCTATTTTTTCATCTATGGCTACATACATAGGAGTTTTTCCCTCTTCAGCCAATC
>CAZTEN010000036.1:0-11595 GCA_964612495.1 uncultured Tissierella sp.
CTACAATTTACTTCCCATTGATTATCCATGAAGCATTGATGATAGAGCCTACTGAATCTGAAAGTAAGGAAACAATTGATTCATTCATAGATGCAATGATTGAGATTGCAAAGGAAGCTAAGGAAAATCCAGAATTAGTAAAATCAGCTCCTAATGACACTTTGGTAAGAAGACCTGATGAAACTAAGGCAGCAAAGAATCCAATTCTAAAATATGAAGGGTAGGGATACATTTGACTAAAAGAATCGCAATTATCGGTGCAGGCCCAGGAGGCTATGTTGCAGCAATAAGAGCAGCTCAATTAGGTGCAGATGTAACCCTAATAGAAAATAGAGAGGTAGGGGGTACATGCCTAAACAGAGGCTGTATCCCTACTAAGACTTATTTCAGAAATGCTGAGATAATGTCATCTATTAAAAGAGCAAACGAATTTGGTATATCTGTAGATGGATTTAAATTAGATGGAAAAGCTCTGCAAGAGAGAAAGCAAAATGTAGTAAAAACTCAAATAGCAGGGATTGAACATTGGATAGCATCTTATAAGAATATCGAATTTATAGCTGGTACTGCAGCACTAAAAGATAAAAACAAAGTAACAGTTGAGTTAAAAGATGGTGGAAACAGAGAAGTAGAAGTTGACAATATAGTCATAGCTACAGGTTCTTATCCTCAAATGACTGAAACTAAAGGTGTAGACTTAGAAGGCGTAATAACTTCTGATGATTTACTTGATCTAGACCATATACCGGAAACATTAATAGTTGTAGGTGGGGGCGTAATAGGACTTGAATTTGCCAGCATCTATCAAGAGCTGGGCTCACAAGTTATCCTGCTTGCATCCAGAATCCTAAAGGATTCAGATAAGGAAATAGGTAAGAGACTTACACCTTTACTAAAGAAACAAGGTATAGAAACTTATGTAGATATCAGAGCTAAGGAAATCGTAAAAGAAGGCGACAAACTAAAAGTTGTGGCCAAATTCAAGGAAAAAGACCAAGAAATCGAAGTTGTCGGAGACTATGTTCTTATTGCTTCAGGTAGAGGACCATTAGTAGATGGACTTAATCTTGAAGGAGTTGGTGTAGAATCAGGAAAAAGAGGAATCGTTGTTAACGATGACTTTGAAACTACTGTACCTGGAATATATGCTATAGGAGATGTAAACTCCAAGGGCATTCAATTAGCTCACGTAGCGAGCGCACAGGGAGAATATGTAGTTGAAAAGATTATGGGTCACACACCAGATATCATATTAGAGCATTTCCCAGCATGTGTATTTACTATGAACGAAGTAGCTCAAGTAGGATATACTGAAGAACAGCTTAAGGAAAAAGGAATCGAATATGAATCAAGTAAATTTATGTTCTCAGCAAACGGTAAAGCTCATTCCTTAGGGGAAACAGACGGATTCGTTAAGATTCTTGCTGATAAAGCTGATAAAAAAATCCTAGGGGTTCATATTTTAGGACCACATGCAAATGATTTAATCAGTGAAGGAGCACTAGCAATAGCTAATAAAATGGATGCAGCTGCTATAACAAGAACAATACATGCTCACCCAACTCTTTCTGAGTCAATGCATGAAGCAGCATTAGGACTATTTGATGCGGCTATTCATATGGCACCAAAGAAAAAAAGAAAATAAAACAAAAGATAGCATGTTCATGTGCTATCTTTTGTTTTTTTGCACTAACCATAACCCCCTCCTTGGCATATTGTAAAGTACGATTAATATTTTAGGAGGGATTTTATGAAGGTTGACCTCAGTGCACTACATTATATTTTTCTAGTCTTTACACTACTAATATTGGTAGTAATGATTAGAAAAAGGGACACAACCCTAGTCTGTATTGTCGGTATTTTTTTACTGGCCATAGTAGCAACTGGTTCTCCGTCAACAGGTGTTATGACCATATTCAACAGTTTTATCTTCGCAATAACAGAACTCCTCGGTACAATCCTTATAATCTCAATTATTGTAGCCATGAGCACAATACTTACGAAAAGTGGAATCAATGAAATAATGATAAGCCCATTCACAAGATTTATAAAAACCCCTGCATTAGCATATTGGATAATAGGAATAGTTATGATGGTAATATCCTGGTTTTTCTGGCCATCACCTGCAGTAGCTCTAATAGGAGCAGTAATGCTACCTGTAGCTGTCCAAGTGGGGCTTCCGGCCTTAGGGGTAGCCATGGCTATGAATCTCTTTGGACACGGTATAGCCCTATCCAGCGACCTAATAATTCAAGGAGCTCCAAAGCTTACAGCAGATGCTGCAGGGATTCCTGTAGGGGATGTAATATCTGCTAGCATACCCTTAGTCCTAGTCATGGGTGTGGTAACCACAGTAACTGCCTTTATCTTTTTAAGAAATGATTTAAAGAGCGGAAAGCTTAAAACAGATAGTAGTTATGTAATGATAAAGAAAGATGAATACAAGGAATTTAAGAATATATTAAAACCTGCAACAAAGAATAGGCTTGCGGTAACAATACCACTCTTGTTCCTAATAGATGTAGCTATAATGTTTACTTTTAAATTAGCGGGTGGAGATGCTACAGCTTTAATAGGAGGAACAGCAATATTCATTTTAATTCTATTATCAATTTTATTGCATAAGGATAGTGCCTTGGAGGAAATAACTAAGTATCTGGTGAAGGGCTTTAAATTTGGATTCGAAGTATTCGGGCCAGTAATTCCAATAGCTGCCTTCTTCTATTTGGGGGATAGTGGATTTATAACTGTAATAGGAGAGTTCTTACCTGAAGGGTCGCAAGGAATAGTAAATGATTTAGGTCTAGCTCTTGCTAATTCTGTACCTTTAAACTCATCTATTGGGGCAGTAACCCTAACAGGAGTAGGTGCAATTACAGGCCTTGACGGCTCAGGCTTCTCTGGAATATCCCTAGCAGGCTCAGTAGCAAAACTATTTGGTGCTGCATTAGGTAAAGGAGTGGCAACTCTAACAGCCCTAGGTCAAGTAGCAGCCATTTGGGTTGGTGGAGGAACTTTAATCCCTTGGGCAGTAATACCAGTAGCAGCAATCTGCGGGGTAGATCCATTTGAACTGACCAGAAGAAACTTTAAGCCTGTAGTTATAGGGTTAGTGGTGGCGACTATAGTTGGGATGTTTTTAATATAGTTAGGAAATACAATAAAGCCTCTGAATTATCTAAAATTCAAAGGCTTTAATTCATATCCCAAAACACTTTTCTCTTCTCAGTGAAATAATTATTGATAATATACCAAATAAATACATCAACTTATATTCATCCGCAAATGGCAGCAACTTTTTAAATTTTATAATTCCATTCCTCCTTATGGAGACAAAAAACCATAGGCATAACCTATGGTAAAATCTTTATTTAGATTGAGATAGTATATTCGCAAGTACTACTCCATTAACACTAGCCTGCATTAAACCTCTAGTAATTCCGGCCCCATCTCCGCCAGCATACAATCCCTTTATACTAGTCTCAAATTGATTACCAACCAATACCCTATTAGAATAGAATTTTACCTCAACGCCATATAATAGGGTTTCATCACTGGCTAGACCAGGAGATACCACATCAAGGGCTAGTATCATTTCATCAATGCTCTTTAATATTCTATAAGGTAATACAAGACTTAAGTCACCAGGTACAGCATCTTTAAGGGTAGGGATGATTCATCAACGTAGTTAATTAACTTTCGCGTCTCTTCATATCCAAGAAAGTCCGGTAGATTTCCACCTACATCAGGGGATAGGGACAGTTTTCCGTCAGAATAAGCACCTGCACCGGCAAATCCGGTAGTTATATTACATGGTTTACAGCCTATACATATTCCGGTTTTTCTCTTAGGACAAAATCTCTTTTTAATTGTATTTCCCTTTTCCAATATCAATATAGAGGAATTAGGATTGATTTTCTTAAGTTCCAAAGCCGTAAATATGCCACATGGGCCAGCTTCAATAATTATAACATCATACTTTATCAATTTACCTCCTATGGTCATTTTTTAACCAATGATTATAATACACTATTGTTAAAAAAATCCATTACAATTATGCAAAACATTGCAAAAATTAGATAAAAAATAAACCTCGCATTTAATTCTAAAATGCGGGGTTTAATGATTCTCTTAATAAAATCTTCACCTTTTTAAATACTTGAGAAACCATGATTCTTTATTTGTAGATTCTAGTTCATGGAAACACTCTATAGGAGAGTTTTCACTCTCACATAAGGATATAATTTTATCCTTATCAGCACAGTCAACATAAGCTGCTGTACCACAACTTGAGCTAAGCTGCCTTGGAACTGGCATCAATTTTACGTTCATCTTGCTTTCCTTTAACAGCTTTTCAAATATTAGTGAATGATGAGTGGTGCTAAATGTTACAACACAGTAAATATCTTTCATTGGTCAACCTGCTTTTTTATTGTGATTTCGAAATCTTCCTCATTATCTTTGACGTTAACATTATAGCCTTTGCTTTCAGCAAAACGAGTAATATTCTCAACAGCTACATTAGAATCTACAATGATTTTCAAACCACTTTGATCCTTCTCTAGAGCATTCTTAGTCAAAATAACTGGTTCAGGACAAGATCTTCCTCTTGCATCGATTATATTAGACATTAGCTTTAACCCCCTTAGCACTGCTCTTAACCTTATTTGTCATTGCCAATACTCCAAATGCTAGAATTATAACGAATATTAATCCAATAATAACAGCAATTTGACCATTTACTGGCACGCCTTTTGCACTGGCAGCTAGTCCAAAGTTATGAGCAAATGCAGCTCCCATAATTAGGCCTATTACTGTAACTCCTGCATCTGTATCTCCTTGGCTAGCTAAAATTGTTTGTCTAATTGGACATCCTCCAAGAAGAACTGAACATATTCCAACTAAAGACATACCTAGGAAATTCCATAATCCATCAGCATGAGCTATAGGTTGTTCTACAAATCCCAAATTGAATTTTTCAAAATTAATGATTAGATTGCCGGCAAGTGCAAATACAAAAACCCCTATGATTCCCCATATAAAATGAGTATCTTTAATTAAAATTAAATCTCTAAATCCGCCTGCAGTACATATACGGCTTCTTTGAAGACTGATACCTACAAGTGCACCAAGAATAAGTGATATAGCTACAGGTGCTCCCATAGAGCCAGGACCTTCAGTACTAAATAGGATAAATGCAGGTTTTATCACTAGGAAAACAAGAAGAACCACTGCAAATATTGGGAATATAAACCCTGTAATCTTTGGTTGATCAAAGCTCTTTCCAAGAGTATATCCCTTCTTTAGGAACTGGACGCCTACAAAGATACCAGCTACGTAGCCAGCTAGTCCAACTAAAGCGTTTAAGTCTCCATTTGCTAGTCTTAAAATCATTCTCAATGGACATCCTAAAAATACCAATGCTCCGATCATCAAGAAAAATCCTAAGGTAAATCTTATAAGAGGAGAAGACCCACCTTTGACCTTGAAATCACCTGTTATGTATGAGATTATAAATGCTCCAAAGATTATTCCTATGATTTCAGGTCTAATGTACTGTACTACCTCTGCCCTATGAAGACCAAGTGCTCCGGTTATATCCCTCCAGAAACAGGCTATACACATACCCATGTTTCCAGGATTACCTAGCTTCGCAAGAATTGCTCCTGCTAGCCCAATGATGCCACCTAATAAAAACATCTTTTTCTTACCTATCATTAAAAAACCTCCTTTTTTAGTAATTTAATACTAATTACATTATATTACTAAATGAGGGCATTTTTAAATTAAATATTTTAATAGTATGATAATTGACATAGATAAAATCAATACAGTCATAATTAAGAAAAGACCTTTATTAATCCTTCTAAATCTAGAATCTTAATACTATTTTTAAAAAAGTCAATAAGTCCATCTTCCTTCATTTTAACAAGTTCCCTGGATAGTGATGGTCTTGGGGTATTGAGCATTTCAGCCATTTTCTTTCTACTATATGGCAAGGTTAAATAGGTTGATTTCTGTTTTGTATATTCCATTAAAAGCATATTAGAAATTTTCTTTCTTAGGCTATCCATAGCAAGATTAGTAAGCCTTTGGTTAAGCATTAGAATTCTATTTGACAATACTCCCATAAAATTGTCTATTATTCTAGTATCCAGCGTCATAAGAAGGACTATTTCATTTCTTTGAATAAACATTATTTTAGAATGAGTTGATGATATTATAGTTGCAGGGTAGAGATGTTCTCCAGAAAACACTAAGGCCTCCCCGAAAATATTTCCTGTCTCAAAGTGATTGATTGTAACATTTTTTCCGGATGCAAAAGACTTATGAATTTCGATATCTCCTTCTAAAATAATTCCTAAACTATGACAATTATCACCTTCGATTGCTATTACATCTCCAGTACCATATTCATTAATATTATATGGAATATTTGTAAGTACATTTTCAATTTCCTTATCATTCATATTCATAAAAAGAATACATTTTAGCAAACTATTTATATAAGATTTTATATGACCACCTCATTTGGCTTTAGTGTAAATGTTGAAAAGTTTATTAAAAACATTGTAAATTTAGGTTTGATATTAAAGTTCATGGGTAAATAAATAAGTGACATAATATTTGAAAATAAGGAGCTTTAAAATGTATAAGACATTATTAGTAAATAGAATTAATCCTCAGGATTTCACAGGAACTAAAAAAAGGATATTCTTCCTTTTAGGAGATATGATAAATCCAGCTAAAGAGCTAAGGCTTATAGAAGTAATCAATAAGTTGGAATTTTTAGATATTCATAACGCTGTATATAAATACAATGGGGTAGAGCTAAGTATTGATTTACAGAAAATTCCAGAAGTAGTTAAGCTTCTTGCAAGAGAAGATTTCTCGATTTTTAGCATATATGAAATATACACTCCTGACCTATAGAAAAGAGTGTTATCTTGTTATTTAACTAAAAATGATAGTTTAACTATCATTTTTAGTCAGTTAAATAACTTTCCACAATCTCACCGAAATATAAGGTGTGAAAATCATCAATAGGATAATTTCTCTGAAGGATATCCTGATGAAGATTCTTTGGATTCATGTCTTGTTTAAACACTATCTTACATTCATAGTGGTAATTACAGTCCCTAATAATTGGAGTTTCCACTGTTTTTGATTTCTTAAGGGTAAGATTCATTTCTTTAAATTTATTTACATCTCGTCCGGAATATGTGCCACAATAAGCCAAGGCTTTTTTCAAATCTTTATCCAATGGGACACTTACTGTAAAGTTATCTGACCTCTCAATAATTTCATAGGAGTGCCTTGATTTTCTAACCATAACCATAAGTATAGGTTTATTCCAAATAACTCCAAAGCTAGCCCATCCAATAGTCATGGTATTTAAAAGTTCTTGTGTTTTAACAGTAAGAAAAGCTCCTCTTTTTATCTGGTCTAGGACTTCTTGTAAATCTTGATTATATAAAATATCTTTAGTCATTATATCACCTCTATATTTTTATCTTATTATACACTAAATCTGGCTTTATTTAATTTAATTTTCTAATATTTATCTTTCCTGCATATAGATTATGGAGGAGGGATATGGTGAAAAGAGTTAAGATGATATCATATTTATTTATATTAATGGGTATTTTTATTCTTCTTGGAGTCAAAATGATTAAGTTGGAAAATCATGGAAAAATCAATGACCAAGATGTATATAATAAAAGCTTATCTGTGAAAAGAGGAATTCATATAGAAGTAGATAGAAAGACACTTCATCTTATTGATTATAAGACAGGGGAAATAATTAAGTCATATACTGTTGCCACAGGTAAACCATCATCACCTACACCCTTAGGAACATTTAAAATAAATTCTAAAGAGAAATGGGGTGAAGGATTCGGATCAAGATGGGTAGGCTTAGATGTACCTTGGGGGAATTATGGAATACATGGTACCAATAAACCTGGCTCAGTAGGCTTCAATGCATCAGGTGGTTGCGTACGAATGAGAAATAGCGATGTTGAAGATCTTTTTGAAAGAATTAAAGAGGGGACTACAGTGGTAATTACCAATGGTAATTTTGGTCCTTTCGGCTATAGCTTTCGAGCTTTAAGACCCGGAGATATGGGAGCAGATGTCCTTGAAGTGCAAAAAAGATTGAAATTACTTGGTTTTTATTCGGACAATTTAGATGGAATATATGGGGAAGGCATGAAAAGCTCCTTAATTGCTTATCTTAATAGCATAAATTATCCTATAACAGATGAGGTATCAGGACCTATTTATGAGATGTTAGGAATTATTCTAATGGAATGAAATACTTTGTTTATCATGAAATATACTTGGGTAACAATAATTTAGTCAGAAATATTATAAATCATAAATAAACTTGGGAGGTAAATTATGGCATCAGAAAAATTAATTAAGGAACTAAATAATCAGTATAATTTCGAAATAGCTTCAGCTTATATTTATCTTGGAATGGCAGCATACTGTAAGGCACAAAACATGAATGGATTTGCACATTTCTTCTCTGAGCAAGCTAAAGAGGAATATGGGCATGCAATGAAATTCTACGAATTTCTTTATGATATAGATGCAAGAGCTAATCTACAAGCTATTCCAGAACCAAAAAATGAATATGCTTCATTACTTGAGGTATTTGAAGAAGCACTAAATCATGAAAAGCTTGTAACTTCTAGAATATATGCTCTAATGGATTCAGCTAAGTCTGAAAATGATTATGCATCCATTGAATTCTTACAATGGTTTGTTAAGGAACAAGTTGAAGAAGAAAATACATTTAGAGACATTATTGCAGTACTAAAAGGTATAGATGGTAAATTCACAGGCCTATATTTATATGACAAGGAATTAGGAAAAAGATAATCATAAAGCAAACAATAAAAAAGATAGGTTATATAACCTATCTTTTTTATTGTTTACCTAGTTAATCCAGCTCCACCACTCATGTTTTGTTGAGCCATTTCAACTAATCTCTTAGTCATATAGCCACCAACATATCCATTTTGTCTTGAAGGAAGATTTCCTTTATCTAAAGCATCGTAATTAGCCATACCTAATTCAGAAGCAATTTCTAACTTCATTTGATCAAGTGCCTGACGAGCTGCAGGAACAACTATTTTATTACTATTATTGTTGTTTGTTGCCATAATTATATTTCTCCTTTCAAATTATGTTTATTTGGTTTGTCTAGTAGTATTATGTGTAAACTTTGATTAAATAATCATGTAAAAAAATGAATATAGGTATTACATTTCCAAACAAGGTATAAATAACCAAAAAATCACAACTTAAGTCCTCTTATCATATTATATATAACTAGGCTAATAAATATCCTACTTAGCTTATGTAAAAAACTTAAAGGAGGATAAAATGGTAGATAATGATCAAATGCAAAAAAAATTAGAACTAGCTAGAGCTTATATATTATTCCAGGAATTAGACCAAATATACAATTTAAGAGAAGCGTTAAAGAGAGGAACTCTATTTCCTGAACTTTATATGCCATATGAAATGAATGTCGGTAGTTCCGGAGGTGCATATTATGGATAGAGCTCAGATGGATAGGCTTATGGAGTTAATGGGGTATGAATTTGCATTAACTGAAACTGCCCTTTATTTAAATACCCATCCAAAGGATGAAAGAGCCTTAAGAATTCATAACAATAATTCAGCTCAGTATTTTAGACTTAAAGAAACTTATGAGATGGATTATGGTCTCCTTACAAATCAAGGGATAAGTGGATATCCATGGAGTTATGTAGAAGAGCCGTGGCCTTGGGATATTGACTTTATAAGAGTTTAAGGAGGATAAAATCATGTGGTTATATGAAAAGAAATTACAATATCCTATAAGAGTTGATACTACAAATCCTACTCTTGCAGCTATGATAATAGAACAATTTGGTGGAGCAGATGGAGAGCTGTCTGCAGGATTAAGATATCTTAGCCAAAGATGGACCATGCCTGATAAACGTGTAGTTGCAACACTTAACGATATCGGTACGGAAGAATTGGCTCACTGGGAAATGATTGGAACCCTGGTTTATAAGCTTACTAAGGATGCTACTATTGACCAGATTAAAGGAACACCTTTCGAGGCACATTATGTAAATCATGGAAAGTCATTATACCCTCATAATGCGGCAGGTTCACCATGGACTGCTACCTATTTCAATGCTAAAGATGACCCGATAGCAGACCTCCATGAGGATATGGCAGCAGAGGAAAAGGCAAGAGCAACCTACGAATGGCTTATAAATATTAGTGATGACCCCGGAGTAACTGATACCTTAAGATTTCTAAGACAAAGGGAAATAAATCATTTTCAAAGATTTGGAGAATCATTAATGTTAATACAGGATAATAATGGGTGTAGGAAACATTATTAAAGGAAGATTAATTTCTTCCTTTTTTATTACTAAATAGGAATGTTCTAATATTTAAATCTTTAATTCCTAAGGTATGGAGACTTACTTGAAGTTATTGAAGATTAGTTAAAATCTTTCCTGTTAATTATAATCAACTATGGGTATAAGTCAAAAGTATGAAAAATATATTATTATGGAGGTTAAGAAATGAATGCAATGACTCAAGATAACTTAAGATCAGCTTTTGGTGGAGAAAGTCAGGCTCACATGAGATATAGAATTTGGAGCGAGAAAGCTACAAAGGACGGTTTTCCTAATGTAGGAAGATTATTTATGGCTACATCCGATGCTGAACAAGTACATGCTAAATTACACTTCAAGGCGCTAGGTGATGTATCCGGAGATTTTTCAGTTACTTCAGGGGCAGGCTTTGGTTTAGGGTCGACATCACATAACCTTCAAGGTGGAATCAATGGTGAGCTATTTGAGGTAGAACAAATGTATCCTGCTTACATAGCTGTTGCAGAATTACAAAATGAACAATCTGCCATTAGTGCAATGAAATATGCAATTGAAGCAGAAAAGGTTCACGCAGAACTATTTGCTCAAGCTAAGACTCTAGTAGATGATGAAAAAGACCTTGATGTAGATGAAATCTACCTATGCCCACTTTGCGGATTTATTTCTTTAACTGGAGAAGAAGATAACTGTCCGTTATGTAAGGCAAAGAAAGAAAAATTCATAGCATATTAATTCATCCTAAACGCCAATCCTTATCGATTGGCGTAATTTATGATATTCAGTTTTGGAATTCTAAACATACCTCTTTAATTTCTTAAATAATTTCCTATAAAATCGGAATAATACTAGATAAAGGAGGAGTGTTTAATGAATACAAGACTTTTTATAATAGCTATAACACCTGCTATTATTGGCTTGGGGGCCATTTATCTAAGCGATAGGCATGATAGGGAACCATTAAGGATGCTCTTATTGACATTTTTATTAGGAGCCTTAGCGGTGGTCCCATCTATTATAGTAGAAGAAATATTAATAAGATTTAATGTATTTCCGGGGGTTGCCGGAGCCTTTTACAATGCATTTATAGTAGCAGGGCTTACAGAGGAGTATTTCAAACGTTTTATGGTGTTAAAAGTACCCTTTAAAACTACTTACTTCAATGAAAAACTCGATGGGATTG
>CAZTEN010000037.1:0-11541 GCA_964612495.1 uncultured Tissierella sp.
ATTAAAGGATGAAACATTGAATAAATATTTTGGAGATATAACTAATGTGGAATTCTTGGATTTAGTATTTGAATAAGAAGTCTATGCTTTGTTGCAACATTAGACTAATATTTTCGAGAGAGTGATACTATGGAAACAGTTGTAACTGATATATTGATTAAAGAAGTAGAAAGCAAATCTCACTTTGATAATTTTATCGACTTACCCTTTGAGTTATATGATGATGATGAATCATGGGTTCCTCCTTTGAAATCGGATTTTAAGAAATATATCATAGGGAAAAACAATTATTTAAATCAGTCTGGTCCAAATATAAGGATAGTGGCATATAGAGATAATAAAATAGTAGGTAGATTACTTGTTGGAATTAATGAAAAGTTAAATAAGGCAAAAGCAATTAAAGAAGGCTATATTTCTCTTTTTGAATCCATAGACAATAAAGAGGTAGCTTTTGCTTTGCTCTCTTTTGCAGAAAGCTGGCTGGGAGAAAGAGGCATAGGGCTTATAAAAGGTCCCTTATCCTTACCGGGAGGAGAAGACAATAGGGGTTTTCTTATAGATAATTTTAATGACCCTACTCTTATAATGAATATTTATAACAAAAAATATTATAATGACTTATTTCTTTCATATGGTTTTGAAAAGTACTTGGATTGTTATGCCTACAAGAGCAATATTCACAATGAGAATATAGAAAGATATGAAAGACTTGTTCCATATGCAATGAAAAGATATGGCTTTAGAGTAGATAAATTGGATTTAAAAAACATGGATTCAGAAATGAAGGATATAAAAAGTATAATAGACAGGGCAATGCCTAAGGAATGGGATGATTTTATTCCACCTAATGAAGAAGAAATAGACCTGATAGCAAAGCAGCTTATTCCTTTCGCAGATGATGACTTAATCTATATAGCAAGGACCAATGAAGGAGAGCCTATAGGTTTTAATATTTCTCTACCGGATTATAATCAGGTTTTAAAGAAATTAAAGGGAAAGCTCTTGCCCTTTGGAATCTTGAAGTTTTCTTATTATAAGAGAAAAATAGATAGATTCAGATTTTTCGTTCTTTTTGTAGTACCGGAATATAGGAAAAAGGGTGTACCATCGGCTATCTATTTAAAAAGCTATATAAAGGCAAAAGAAAAGAGATACGTATTTGGAGAAGGTTCTACTATATGGGAATACAATAAGGATATGATCTTGGATATTGAAAAATATGGTGGTATCCTTTATAAGACATATAGAATTTATAAGAAGAGCATTGTATAGGAAGATGTAGGTAAATAGAATAATTATTTGCCTCCTACTTAATAGGTTATTTAATGAGGAAGTGTAATATGAGAATAATAGATGCAAATAATATTACTGAAGAAATAAAGAGGATGGTTATTGAGGCAAATTACTTTTTACCAGAGGATGTAATGAAAGCCTTGGAGCATGCAAGGAAAAATGATGATTGGAAGCTTTCTCAGGATATACTGGATAAAATAATTGAAAATGCCAGGATAGCATATACTGAACAAGTTCCTATGTGTCAGGATACAGGCATGGTTGTTGTATTCCTTAAGATGGGCCAGGAAGTAATTATTCAAAATGGGTATATAGAAGATGCTATAAATGAAGGTGTAAGACGAGGATATGAAGAAGGTTACCTTCGAAAATCTGTAGTAGGAGACCCGATAAAAAGAGAAAATACCAATGATAATACCCCAGCTGTTATCAATTACGAAATAGTGCCTGGTGATAAGCTTAGTATCATGGTAGCAGCAAAGGGATTTGGATCAGAAAACATGTCTAGACTTAAGATGTTAAAACCATCTGATGGATTAGAAGGAGTAAAGGATTTTATACTTGAAACAGTTGAATTAGCAGGACCTAATCCCTGCCCTCCAATAGTTGTTGGAGTTGGAATTGGTGGAACCTTTGAAAAGGTAACTCTATTAGCTAAAAAAGCTTTGATGAGGGATTTAGATAGCTACAATGAGGATTCTTTTTATGCCGAATTAGAAAGGGAAATGCTAGAAAGGGTGAATGACCTTGGAATTGGACCCCAGGGCTTTGGTGGAAGAACAACTGCTTTAAAGGTCAATATAGAGTATTTTCCAACTCATATTGCAGGTCTACCTGTAGCTGTAAATATTAATTGTCATGCTACAAGGCACAAAGAAATCACACTTTAGGAGAATTTTATGAACTATAAATTAACTACACCATTTACTAGAGAATCCTTAAAAAACTTAATACAAGGTGATAATGTATATATAACCGGCTTCATGTATACTGCAAGAGATGCTGCACACAAAAGACTAGTAGACCTTATTGATAATGGTAAAGAACTACCTATTGATATAAAAGGAGCTTGTATTTATTATGTAGGTCCAACTCCTGCTAAGGATGGCCAAGCATTAGGCTCAGCTGGTCCTACAACCAGCTATAGAATGGATGCATATAGTCCTAAGCTAATAGACTTAGGCTTAATGGGAATGATAGGAAAAGGCATGATTGGAGAAGAGGTAATAGACAAGTTAGTAGAACATGGTGCCGTATATTTTGGTGCTATAGGAGGGGCAGCAGCATTTATAGCTAAATCCATAAAGTCAGCAGAAATAATAGCATATGATGATTTAGGAGCTGAAGCCATTAGAAAGATATATGTAGAAGATTTTCCGGCAACTGTTATTATCGATTCAAGGGGAGATAATCTCTATGAACGAGGGCGAGAAGAGTACCTAAAGTGTAAACTGCAAAAAAAAGAAGAGAAAAAATTAAGTATGGAGGGTTGATAATATCCAAAGATTCCTGTAATATTTGTAGGACATAGTAGTCCTATGAATGAAATTGAATAATTACTTAATGGGTTAATTATTTTAAATAGTAAAATTTACCAAAAAGGTTTTTTCTGTAATTAAATTATCATTTCACTTATTTGACTGAATCTGCCTTAGTAAAACAATTAATTTAGGGCAAATTAATATCATAAATATTTTCTATTTAAATATCAGATGTAATTGCATAGCAATTACTTCACACCATTGAAATGAGATGGTGATTAAGACACACATCATCGCCTCGTTATTAATTAATCTACAAATAACAGACTTTTTTAAGAATTGTAAACTTGCGTAGATTTAAATATTAAAAAGGAGAATGTTTATGGATATTTTAAAAATTCAGGATTTGCAGGAGTTGATTAATAAAGATGGTTTAATTGTTTCAATTTATATGCCTACTTTTAGAAGTGGAGTCGATATAAGACAAAATAGTATAAAGTTTAAGCAGCTATTAAGAGATGTTGAAGGTAAGTTTTATGATATGGGTATGAATAAACAGGAAGTTGAAAGCTTTCTTAATCCTGCCGCTAACCTTATAGATGAAACTAAGTTTTGGCAAAATCAAGGAGATGGATTAGCTCTATTCTTAGATGAAGATGGGGTTAAATATTTTAGACTTCCATTTGAATTTAGTGAATCAGTAACAGTAGGAGATAGAATTCATCTCAAACCACTATTTCCTTTATTTAACGGAAATGGTCAGTTTAACGTACTTGCTTTAAGTAAGAATCAGGTAAGACTATTTAGATGTACTAGACAGACAGTAAAGGAAATTGAACTAGTAGATGCACCTGATAGTCAACATGATATGCAAGTAGACGATGATCCTAGAACAAAGCTGGAAATCAGAACTTCATCCCCACAGGGTAAAAATCAGCTATCATATAACAAGGTGACTCAAGGACAGGGAAACGAAAATGATTATGAAAGAAATGAGCTTACAAGATATTTTCGTGCAATAGATGAATCATTAATGAAGATTCATGAAGAAGGTATAGTTCCTATGGTTTTAGCAGGAGTTGAATATCTAATTCCTATATATAGGGAAAAGAGTAATTATCCTTATATTTTAGAGGATTTTATAAGAGGAAATCCAGAATTGTTAAATGGAGAAGAACTAAAGGATATGGCATGGAAAATCGTGGAATCACTTTTTAATAAGGATAGAATCCAGGCAGAGGATAAATATAGACAGTTTTATGGTCAAAAAAACAAGCTATATGCTAACTCTCTAGAAAAGATAATCCCTGCGGCTTTCAGTGGTCAAATTGAATCCTTATTCTTAGACAACAGTGTTGAAAAATGGGGAAAATATGATCATCAGAATAATAAAATAAAGCTTCATAAAGTTCCAATGGATGGAGATGAGGATTTAATGGAATATGCATCAATTCTTACTCTATCAAGAGGAGGAAATGTATTTAGTGTAAGTACTGAAAACATACCAGATGAAAGCTCAATTGCAGCGGTTCTAAGATATTAAAATTCGGTCCTGGATTGCCAGGACCGAATTATATTGCCATAAACCTCATCAATTTGATATATTATACATAGGAATTTTGCATAGGAGGAGTTTATGAAGAAATTTATATTATTATTAGCAATAATATTAGTAATAACATCTTTTTTTTATTTTTTGTTTAATTATCTGTCAAAAGTTGCAAATACTGAAGAAGTAATTATAGCTGTTCCTAGAGGTGCATCTCTTTCCACTGTAGCAGATGAACTATATGAAAAAGGGGTAATAAAAAGCAAAATATGGTTTAGGTATAATGGAAAAGACATAGCTAGAAATATAAAACCCGGTAATTATAAAATAGGTTCTGGATTAGATATTGAGGATATATATGAGATGATTCAAAAAGGTGAACATGAGAATCAAATTAAAGTTACCTTTCCTGAGGGATTTATTCTATATCAGTTTGCAAAAAGAGTTGAGGAAGTAGGTTTAGGTACAGCAGAGGAATTTATTAAGGCAACTAAGGATTATTTTATATTAAAGGGATATGATTTGGACACATCCAATATGTATTTCAATATGGAAGGGTATTTATTTCCAGATACTTATTACTTTACAGAAAAACAGAACATGGTTGAAGTCGTTTCAAAACTAGCCTCCAAAATGGATGGAGTCTTAACAGAGGAATATAGGGCAAGGGCTGCTGTGGAATTAGGAATGAGCCCTCATCAGATATTGACAATAGCTTCCTTAATAGAAAGGGAAGCGTATAACGATGAAGAAAGGAAAACCATCTCTGGAGTTATCTATAACAGGCTAAAGAATGACATGCTTCTTCAAATAGACGCAACTGTAATATATGGCCTTGGAGAAGGTAAAGACCATATGACGAGGGTACTTTATGCGGATTTGGAGAAGGACAACCCCTATAATACCTATAAAAACATAGGCTTACCCCCAGGACCTATAGCTTCCCCCGGAAGAAAGTCTATTGAGGCAGCACTTTATCCAGAGGATCATGATTATTTGTATTATGTATTAGGTGAAAATGGACATGTGTTTTCAAAAACTTATGATGAACATTTAGTAAATGTTGATAAATATAGATAAAGTCGACCTAAGTCACCTTTATTTATATTCCTAACAAGAAAAGCTTCTTAAAAAGCGTTCTATGTAGCTTTTCTTGTTGTTCATAGACTGAAGGTCCAAATTAAGGATTTAAATAGTAGAACTTTTCTATTAGTAATAAAAAACCCTTAAATACGCTTATAGCATATTTAAGGGTTTGATTTTTGGTGCCGAAGGCGGGGGTCGAACCCGCACGGTGTTGCCACCGCTGGATTTTGAGTCCAGTACGTCTGCCAATTCCATCACTTCGGCTTAGTGACAAGATTTATCTTAACACAAAAATCACCAAAATGCAATAAATATTTCTATGATATTTACCTAAAGATAGAATTAAGGTATACTAAGTAGGTAGAAAATAACAAGGAGTGATATGGTGGATAACAAAAAGATAATGATAATTGACGGAAGCTCCTTATTGCATAGAGCATTTTATGCATTACCTTTACTAAATACTAAAAAGGGATTATATACCAATGGGGTTTATGGTTTCCTAACAATGCTATATAAGGTTAGAGAAGAATATAATCCTGACTATATTTGTGTTGCCTTCGACAAGAAAGGACCAACCTTCAGACACAAAGAATATAAAGAATATAAGGGCACAAGAAATCAGACTCCTTCTGAACTTGCACAGCAGTTCCCATTGATAAAGGAAATCCTTAATTCCATGAATATTGTATCTATGGAGATGAATGAATTTGAAGCCGATGATATTGCAGGGACTTGGGCTAGAATAGGAGAAGATAATCATCTTCAATGTATACTTGTAACTGGAGATAGGGACTATCTTCAGCTTGTCAGTGATAATACAAAGGTTATAATTACCAAGAAAGGTATTAGTGAAACAGAGGAGTATGATAGAAAAAAGATTATTGCAGAATATGGAATAGAGCCAAAGCAGTTTATTGAGCTGAAGGGATTAATGGGAGATAAATCCGATAATATCCCAGGAGTACCCGGTATTGGTGAAAAAACTGGGTTAAAGCTTATACATGAATATAACAATATAGAAAACATATATGAAAATATAGATAAGATAAGCGGAAAGAAGCTTAAGGAAAACCTTATTGAAAATCAAAGTCAAGCATTTCTAAGCAGAAAACTAGGTGAGATAATAAGAAATGTTCCAATAGACAAAGAACTAGAAGAGTTAAAAGTTAAGGAGCCGCATTATAAGGAGCTTAAAATGCACTATGAGGACCTGGAATTTAAGAGTCTGATTAGTAAATTACCAGATGAGTTCAACAAGAAGGAAGAAGTAGAATTTGATTATGAATTCAATGAAATAAATCCTGGAGAATTTAATAACTTAATAGATGATATAAAGAAAGCTGGTAGATTTGCCTTTAAGTTTATTCTATCAGGCAATAATTATATTGAAGATGATATTTTAGGAATAGGTATTAAGACAAGAAATAGCTCTACAAAATATATCGACATAGAAGAGTTTAACAATGATTTTATCACTTCATTCAAGGATATATTCCAAGATTCTTATATTGAAAAATTAGGATATAATTTTAAAATTGATATTATTCAGCTCCTAAAACTAGGTATAGAAATTAAGGGTTATAGTTTTGATGCCATGATTTCACAATATTTAATAGATCCAAGCCAAAATAACTATTCTATCAACAATTTAAGTGAGGAATATATAGGGATATATGGACAGGATGAAGTAGCTCTTCTTGGAAAAGGAAAGAATATAAAGACCTTTAAGGACTTGGATAAGAAACAAATTATGGAACATCTATCTTTTATCTTAGAAACCATATTTATTTTAGAGCCAAAGATGAATGAGATTATTAAAAGTCAGGGAATGGAAGACTTATATAATTCAGTTGAGCTTCCCCTTGTAGAAGTTCTGGCTAATATGGAACTTATAGGATTTAAAATTGATGAAAATGAATTAATAAAGCTAGGTAAAGAGTATGATGAGGAGATAAAATCACTAATATCCCAAATCTATGACTATGCAGGAACGGAGTTTAACATCAATTCTCCAAAGCAAATAGGAGAAGTCCTATTTGAAAAGCTTATGCTGCCGGTAATAAAAAAGACAAAAACTGGCTATTCTACTGATGTAGAAGTGCTGGAAAAGTTAATGGATCAGCATCCAATAATCGATAAGATTTTAAGATATAGACAGATTGTAAAACTTAAGTCAACATATATAGACGGTCTTAGTAGCCTTATAAATAGGAATACAAATAGAATTCATTCTAATTTTAATCAGACTGTTGCATCTACGGGTAGGATTTCAAGTCAAGACCCTAATCTTCAGAACATTCCAATAAGAACCGAGGATGGTCGTAGAATCCGCAAGGCTTTTATTGCAGAAAGTCCTGATTTTAGATTGATTGACGGGGATTATTCTCAGATAGAGTTAAGAGTACTTGCTCATATATCAGAAGACCCTAAAATGATTCAGGCTTTTATTGATGAAGAGGATATTCATAGAAGAACTGCATCTCAGGTTTTCCAAATAGACCTTGAGGATGTAACTGCAGAATTACGATATAAGGCTAAGGCTGTAAACTTCGGCATAGTTTATGGAATCTCTGATTTTGGATTATCAAAGGATTTGAATATTACTAGAAAGGAAGCTAAGGATTATATAGATAGTTACTTCAATAACTTCAAATTAGTAAGAAAATATATGGATGATACTGTGGAAGATGGAAAGAAAAATGGCTATGTAGAGACTATCCTTCATAGGAGAAGGTATATTCCAGAATTAAGTGCTAAAAATTTCAATGTACGTTCCTTTGGAGAGAGAATAGCTATGAATACTCCAATACAAGGAAGTGCAGCTGATATAATTAAAATGGCCATGGTAAGGGTTTATAATAAGCTTAAAGAAGAAAAGTTAAAATCTAGACTCATCCTTACTGTACATGATGAGCTAATCCTTGAGGCTCATAGGGATGAAGCTGAAAAGGTCCGAAAATTAGTAAAGGATATTATGGAGAATGCGGTTGATCTTAAAGTTCCACTAAAGGTGGATATGATGATTGGAGATAGCTGGTATGATACAAAATAATTGTGTTTTAATCGGTTTAACCGGAGGGATAGCAACTGGCAAATCAACTGTTACTAAGATGCTTATAGAAAGGGGTTATGCCGTTATTGATGCAGATAAGATTTCAAGAGAGGTAGTAGAAATCGGAAAACCTGCATATAATGACATAATTGAAGCCTTTGGACTGAGAATCCTTTTAGAGGATAAGAGTATAAACAGAAAAAAGCTTGGTAGACTAATATTTGAAAGTCCTCATCTTAGAATGACTCTAAACAAAATAGTTCATCCTAGGGTCTTTGATGAAATAAGGCATCAGGTAGATGTCTTGTCTGTGAAAGAGCAGATGATTTTTATCGATGTACCTTTATTGTTTGAAGTTATAGATTATTTTAATATATATGGATTGCCGCTTAAGGAAACATGGATGGTATATACAAATAAAGAAACTCAGCTAAAAAGGCTTATGGAAAGAGAGAATATCGGTTCTGCTGAAGCCATGGTCAAGATAAAATCCCAAATGGATGTAGATGAAAAGAAGAAAAGGGCCACTAAAATACTTTACAACGATGGGAATCTTAATGAGTTGGAAAAGAATCTAAATATGTTACTAAGAGAGCTTAAGGGTTGATGGAGGGGTTTTTTGTTGAGGATTAAAATAATTAGTAGAATTGCTAGATTTATCATTACTATTTTACTTGGTTTGTTTATAGTAGGCATAATAATATCATTTGCTTTTCCTATAGCTTATAAGGATTATATAAATAAGTATTCTAAAATCCAAGGCGTAGACCCTTTGTTTGTATCTGCTATTATAAACGTGGAGAGTAAATTCAATAAAAATGCCATATCAAATAAAGATGCCAGAGGATTGATGCAAATCGGAGAGCAAACTGGACTTTGGGGTGCTGAGGAGCTTATAATTGAAGACTATAATAAGGAAATGTTATTTAATCCACAAACCAATATTAGAATAGGAACATGGTATATAAATAGACTTAAGCAAGAATTTGGTAACAATCTACCCCTTGTTCTTGCAGCATATAATGCAGGGAGTGGTAATGTTAGTAAATGGCTGCAAAATAAACAGTATAGTGAGGATGGCACTTCTCTTCATCGGATTCCCTTCAAGGAAACAGAAGAATACCTTGATAAGGTGTATGTAAATTACAAAGTTTATAAATTGCTCTATAGTGATTACATGGAAAAACCTGATAGTATGAATTCCATCTATATAGATGTTATTATATATATGAGGACTTTGCTAAACGATATGATTAAATCCTTTTGATAGGAGGTATATTTTGAAATTTAAAATTTATTTGCTGGTTGCAGTTATTTTGTCTAGCAGCCTTTTAGGATGTAATGGAGAATTGAAGCTAATGAACAATGATGCTCCTATAGAAGATATTGAATATCTAATAATCGAAGGTGGAGAAGTAAATTTACCTCTTACACCCTTTGGGACACTAAATCCCCTAATGACCAACAATACAAGCTATCACTACTTTAGTAAATTGATATTCGAAGGTTTGTTTGAGTTTGATGAAAATTTAAAACCTCTTCCTCGTCTTGCATCAACCTATACTAGCATGGATAATGGGGTTTTAGTTAAGCTTCGTAATGATGTATATTGGCATGACGGAGAGCAGTTTACAGCTGATGATGTGGTTTTTACAGTAAATACGATTAATTCCTATAAGGGAGAAGGCACATATATGAATCTAGTGGATTCCGCTTTAGGGGCTTTTACATCCGGTATCTCAGGAATCGGTGCTAGAAAGATAGATGACTATACAGTGGAAATAAGCTTTCCTATTGCATTTAGCAATATGAAAGAAGTCTTAACATTTCCAATTATCCCTTCACATATATTCCAAAATGGAAGACCAAATTCCTATTCTCAAGCATTAGCATTGGATAACTATATACCTATTGGAACTGGACCATTTATGTTTGAGAGCTATGACAAAAATAAAAGCATAAAGCTGGTAGCTAACAGCAAATATAGAGATGGTGAACCATCAATATCCATAGTAAACGGTAAGGTTTTAGATGATGAAGAACTTTTTTTAACTGCATTTGAGGCTGGTCAGATTGATATTACACCCACACGAGGAGTAGATTGGGCCAAGTATCAGCAAAACTCAAATGTAAATATCAAAGAATATATAACTTCCCAATATGAGTTTCTTGGCTTCAACTTTTCAAAAGAAATATTTCAAGGAGAACACGGAATTAAGCTAAGACAGGCAATGAATTATGGAATAGATACTCAGGAAATAATCCAGAAGATATATTTAGGGCAAGGAACTAGGTCAGATGTTCCTATAAACCCTACCTCTTGGTTAAAATCGGATACTTCTATTTACTATAGCTATAATTTGGATAAAAGCAAAGAATTACTTGCAAGTCTTGGATATATGGATATAGATGAGGATGGAATTCTTGAAGATAATGAAGGAAATGAGCTTGCTTTAAGGCTAACAACTAATTCGCCAAACCTATACAGGATGAATACCGCACAAATGATAGCTGAAGACCTAAAATCAATTGGGATAAATATCATATTAGATTTTAGATCAACCTATGATGAGGATATAACGGAAGAAGAAACACTACAGGAATGGAACAATATAAATAGTAAAATTAAATCAGGTGATTTTGATATTGCACTTCTTGGATGGAATTTTTCTGCTATTCCAGAACTTTCCTTCTTATTTCATAGCAGTCAAATTGAACAGGACAATTTTATTAGGTATATGAATCCTGAGTTAGACCAACTACTCTTAGAGATAAATAATTCCATAAATGAAGAACTTAAGGCGGGTAACTATGGGAGACTTCAGGAAATTATTATGATAGATTTACCCTATATAAGCTTACTCTTTAGAAATAGAGCTATACTTATAAACAGTGAGATTAAAGGAGACCTTAACCCGACATTTTTCAATCCATATCAGGGTTTGGAAAAATGTTTTATTGCATTAATCCCAGATTAAAGTTGTAATTTTGACGAAAAATCATTATAATAATAGATGGTGTTCTAGTTCTTAAAATGCCTTTGTGCGAGGGTGGTGGAATTGGTAGACACGTACGTT
>CAZTEN010000038.1:0-3261 GCA_964612495.1 uncultured Tissierella sp.
CCTTTTAGACAAAATTTGCCTTCTTAAAGTCTTTTTCTCCAAATAAATCACCTCAAAATGTTTATTTATCCTTTGATTTATATTATAATATAATAATGTGAGAAAGTAAAACGACTAAAGTAAGAAGGCTGATTCTTTACATAGAATATTGAGGTGAAAATTTGATTAGATTAATTGATGTATGCAAGGAGTATGATAATGGAGTAAAGGCTCTATCCAATATAAATCTAGAAATAGATAAGGGAGAATTTGTTTTTATAGTAGGCTCAAGTGGGGCAGGCAAATCCACCTTAATTAAACTTCTTCTTAAGGAAGAAGAGGTTACAAATGGAAGAATATATTTAAATGACTTAGATATTACAAGAGTTTCAAATAGAAGGATTCCATACATAAGAAGAAATGTTGGAGTGGTATTTCAGGATTTTAGGCTTTTGCCAAACAAGACTGTATCTGAAAATATATCCTTTGCCATGGAAATACTTGGAAGTCATCCAAGGGAGATCAGAAGACGAGTTTCTATGGTGTTGAGCATGGTAGATTTAAGCAGAAAGGCTTCCTCCTATCCTGAGCAGTTATCCGGAGGAGAGCAGCAAAGGGTATCCATTGCAAGAGCCATGGTTAACAATCCGCCGGTTCTAATTGCAGACGAGCCTACAGGAAATTTAGACCCGGATACTGCATGGGAAGTCATGAAATCATTAAATGATATAAACGCAAGGGGAACCACTGTATTGATGGCAACCCATGCTAAGGATATAGTTAATACCATGAGAAAAAGGGTAATAGCTCTTGACGGCGGAAGAATTTCCAGGGATGAAGAGAAGGGGGGCTATACTCTTGAAGTTTAGAATAATTAAGAACACTATAAAGCAAGGCCTTCAAGGATTATGGCGGAATAGGGGTATGGGTATAGCCTCTATATCCAGTATTACTGCTGTTTTAATGATATTAGGGATTATATTAATATTGATACTAAGTATAAATAACTTCGTTCTTGAAACTACAGCAAAATTTGATACTATTCAGATATTTTTGGAAGATGAAGTAACAGAAGAAACTATGAACGGTATAGAGGATAAGGTTAAAAGCCAAGATGGAGTGATTTCAATTTTATTCCAATCTAAAAGTCAAGCTTTGAATTCCTTCAAGGAGGATTTCGGTGAAGAAGCATATCTTTTGGATGGTCTAGAGGAGAAAAACCCACTGCCGGATTCATATATAATTCAACTAGAGGATATAAAATATTCAGAAGATGTCGTATATATGTTAAAAACACTTGACGGTATTGAAAAAGTTAAATATGATAAAGATGTAATCGACAAACTTATTATTTTTGCTGATTACATAAGGCTTGGAGGAATTATAGTAATAGCAGTATTGGTATTCGTCTCAGTGTTTATTATCTCAAATACGATAAAGCTTACAGTGGCTTCAAGAAGAAGAGAAATCAATATTATGAAATACGTGGGTGCTACCAATAACTATATAAGAGGACCATTTATTATAGAAGGAATCTTATTTGGACTTATTGGGGCCGGTATATCAATATTGCTGGTATATTATGGATATGAATATTTCTTTGGCCTTGTAAGCGACAGATTGTATGCTTTGTTTTCTGTATTTTTAGTGGCACCAAAGATTATATTTAAGGACATTGCAATTATATTCTTGGCTATAGGGATAGGAATAGGTGCCTTAGGTAGTCTTATTTCTTTAAAGCGATTCTTAAACGTATAGGAGGTATATGATGAAGAAAAGGTGGACAATCTATGCATTGGTAATTATAATATTGTCATTGACAGTAGTACAAGCCTATGGTCAGACAGTGGATGATTTAAAGAAACAACAAAAAAATGTCAAGCAGCAGATTGATAAAACTAAGAATGAGATTATACAGATTCAGAATAAAACCAAGGACGTATCCAAGGAAATTGAGGAATTAGATGTAAAGTTGGACAATGCAGCCATGGAGCTTAAAAAAGTAGAAGATACTTTAGCTGAGCTGAATGTTCAGATAGACAAGACCCTTGAAGAATTAAAAGTAGCTGAAGAAAAACTTGCAGAGCAAGAGGAGATCTTTAACAAAAGATTAAGAGCTATGTACATGAACGGAAATGTAGGTTATATAGAAGTTCTTTTATCATCAGGAGATGTTGTTGAGTTCTTATCTAGAAAGGATATGATTCAGGAAATTGCTGAATATGATAAAGAACTTATAGTTTTCATGAAAGAACAGAGGGATATAATTGATGCAAAGAAGACTCAGCTTGAGGCTCAGAGAGCATCTGTAGAAGTTACAAAGTCTAAGCTTGAAGCTAGAAAGAGGGATTTGGAAAGGGTTACTCGTGAGAAAGAAGCCCTTATGAGCAGATTAGTAGCTGATAAAGAGGCTTATGAGAAGGAATATGACAAACTTAATGAATATGCAAAAAACATAGAGTCAAAGATATTCAAGCTGCAAGTTGTAAACGGACCATATTCAGGTGGGAAGATGGGATGGCCAGTACCTGGATATAATAGAATAACATCCTATTATGGTTATAGAATACATCCAATATTTAAGGTAAAGAAGCTTCACACAGGTATAGATATAGGTGCTCCATCCGGAGCAGGTGTTACTGCGGCTGCAGACGGTACAGTAATATATGCAGCAAACCTAGGCGGATATGGTAAGGCTATGATGGTAGATCATGGTGGAGGAATAGTTACCCTTTATGCACACAACTCATCCTTTGCAGCCTCGGTGGGTAAGAAGGTTAAAAGGGGAGATACCATTGCTAAGGTAGGAAGTACAGGAAACTCTACAGGGCCGCATCTTCATTTTGAAGTTAGAAAAAATGGAGCTTATGTAGACCCGGTAGCATGGCTAAAGGGAAAATAAATAAAAAGGTCTTAATTGAGACCTTTTTATTTTTTCCTTTTAATGTCTATTAATTTGATTCAATAATGGTATAATAAGTATGTTGCGTTAATAATATAATGATATGTAGATGTTACCCGCTTCTTAAAGTGACGGCTACCTTTTAGTAAACGAGGTGAAATAAATGTCCAAGAAAAAGACCATATTATTTATGGTTATTTTATTAGTAATAACAAATATTATTACATTTAGCTTATCAAATATTATCTCTTTTGGATTTGATAATAAGGTGGTAGTAGCTAAGGAAGAGTATAGAGTGCTTACGGAGAATTACAATGATTATTCTAAGATCAATTCCATTTATTATCTTGGTGGTATTTACCTTACCATTTACCTTCCTT
>CAZTEN010000038.1:3271-8492 GCA_964612495.1 uncultured Tissierella sp.
AGGAATTGAGTACAACGAAAATCAGCAAGTCCCAAATAGTGCTTATTTAAGAAAGGTAGATCAAGAAGCTCTATTAGATGGGCAGCTTAAAGGAATGGTTGATGCCCTGGAGGACCCTTATTCAATCTATATGACGAAAAATGAGTTCACCAGCTTTACTCAGGAGACTGCGGGAACCTATGGAGGAATTGGGGTAATAGTTACTCCGGGAGAAGATGATTTAATAACAGTAGTATCACCAATTGAGGATACACCCGGAGAAAGAGCCGGAATTTCAACCGGAGATAAGATCATTAAGGTTGATGGGGTTGAATACTACGCCAAAAATATGGATGAGGCAGTTAAGGTTATGAAGGGTGAACCTGGAACCAAGGTCACATTAACTATTATGAGAAAGGATAAGGCTGGTAATAATCAAGTCTTAGATATAGAGATAGAAAGGGAACAGATTAGGCTTGTAACTGTAAAGAGCGATATAATATCCGGGAATATAGGATATCTAAAGATTACATCCTTTGATGAGATAACATATGATGATTTTATGAAGCATCTTACAGAGCTTCAGAAATCAAAGGTAAAAGGAATTGTATTGGACTTAAGATATAATCCGGGTGGCCTATTGAATATTTGTGCCGATATAGCTGATGAGCTTTTAGGAGAAGGGGATATTGTATATACCCAAACTAAGGATGGAACTAGAGAGTACCTTAAATCTGATAAAGAAATGGTAGATTTACCTCTGGTTGTTTTAGTTAATGAAGGTAGTGCAAGTGCTTCGGAAATTTTGGCAGGAGCTATAAAAGACCATAATCGTGGTGAACTAATAGGTACTACCACCTTTGGAAAAGGTGTTGTACAACGAATTAGGGATTTAGGCGATGGGACTGGTATAAAACTTACTGTATCAGAGTATTTTACGCCTAATGGCGTTAATATTCATGGAATAGGGATTTCACCGGATATAGAAGTAGAATTAAATGAGGATGTAGAAAACATAGGTGTAGATTATATTGATATAGATAATCAACTGCAAAAAGCTGTTGAAGTATTAAAATCTAAAATCTAAGTCTATTAAAGGGGATAGTAGAATGTATGGGCTATATCAGATTGTGTATTTTACATTAATTGATATTCTTAATACAATCCTATCTCCTTTTTTTATTGTTCTTTTTTTCTTTATCTTCTACCAGTATATTAATGAGGCTAAAATTCCCCCCATCTTTGGTAATAAAGTATTTTCTTGGTATAAGCCCTTATTAAAGGCTGTTGATTCATCTATATATGGATTATTTGGTGGATTTTTAACCACGATTCTCTTCATTTACCTGGAAGTCTCTGTAGTGCCTTTGGACTTTATATATATCATAGGCTTATCTATTATCCTATCAATGATAAACACCAGATTTGTGTGTATTGCCTATAGTGGTAGCATTGTTGTTTTATCCAGCATTTTATTCGGATTTCCATTAAGGGTTACAGAGGATATAATGTTGATAGTTGCTATACTCCATGTGGTAGAGAGTATACTAATCATGGTTAACGGTCATAGGGGAAAGACCTCAACTTTGTTTGAAAAGGAAAACGACTTAGTTGGTGGATTTAGTATAAATAGGTATTGGCCAGTTCCTTTTGTAATTTTCATAGGGGATGGGCTAATAAAACCTATTACTCTTATGGCAATTTTAGCTTATGGAGATTATACCTTTTCATCTGTAAGACTAAAGACTACAATTTCAAGCTTGATTTTGTTATTATACAGTATTTTGATCATGGTTTTAATCAAGTTTCAACAAAGTATTATTATTCCACCAATATTTGCCCTCCTTGGACATGAGTTTATTGTACATATAAATATCTTATTTGAGAAGAAAAGCATTCCTATATTTAGTAGTATAGAAAATGGTGTTAGGGTACTTGAAGTAAATAAGAAAGGGATTGCCAGAAAGCTTGGAATAAATCCGGGAGATATAATTATAAGCATAAATGATCTTCATATCAAGGATTTTAAGGACTTATCTCAGATCGAATCCCTTAAAATGGATGCTATAAGGGTAAAGTTTTTAAGTAGAAAAAAGGGAATTATGACTAGGACCTATAAGGGGGATAAAAAGACCCTAGGGATTTCAATAGTCCCTAGGGTAATATATTACTAAGCTTAGTGATGTCTACGGAAAAAATAATCTCTGATTTATTTGCTTCAAATGGAACTATTAAATCCACATATAGAAAATTTTTCTTCTTATCCAAATAAATATTATCGCTATTTATCTTGGTTATAAAGTTCAAATCCTTGTTTTTAGTACTATATTCATATATAGCAAAGTCGTTAATTGATTGGTTCTTCTCAACTACTAATAGTTCATCTCCTGGGATGCTGGATATGGATAGGGAATTTACATCTACCTGGTCATATTCCTTATGATACTTCATGTCATAGATAATTAGGTTATTTCTATCGTTTTCCTCGCTGTTTTTTAGATATGCTAATAAATTTTTATTTATATATCTTGGCATAAAACCATTATCTATAAGGGTTAAAGTCTTAAAGTCCCTGGTGTGGAATATACTCTTGTTGTTGCTATGTTCTATAGGCTCCATTAAGAGGAAGTGCTTATCGTATATCCTCATGTCTGTAATATTCTTATCTATTGTTGCTATCAACTCTTCCTTAGAATTTAATAGGTCATAGCTATATATCTTTGATAACTTTTCATCGCTTTGGAGCATATAGAATTTATCATTACTATACCATCTTGCAAGGGAAGGTATGAGATTATCCTTGAATAAGGGCTTAAATGCCTTTTTTCCATCTTTGGAAACTAAATAGATCTCTTTTGCAGTCCCATTGTCTTCAAGTACTCCTATATCCTTAGTATTTGGACTAAATTCTGCTGATACAATATCTTGGTGTGTCTGATATACCTGGGTCTTTTTATTATTTTTTATATCGAAATACCATAGGCTTTCAATTTCTACATCTTCCGATTCTTTAAAGGTTTTTTTATAAAGAATGTATCTTTCATCTACATAATCCATTATATGTCCATTATCTATATATGAAGAGATAAGACCCTTTCTAGATTCTAAAACATCTCCGCTATTTGCATCTACCTGAACTGATAAATTGACTAAAGGAGTTTCTAGATTGTTGCTATCAAATATGCTGGTATAGTTCATATTCCATATTAGCTTATCCTCGTCTTTGGAAAGGCTTATATTTGGTGAGGAGTTGGCCGTAAGCTTATAATCATTTACTATTTTGTTAATAACTTCATTTAAACCAAGTTTTACCTCAATAGGTTTGAAATTTTCGTTTACTAGATTGAATTTAATATTATCCATATTAATGGATTTAGCATTCTTCAAATCTAAAACTATCTGTGGAACCACTAATTGAAGATTTTCTTCATCGCTTTCATTAACTATGTGAATATTTATTACATTTCCAATCTTAACAATTTGGTCAACTTCTACTCCTGATGATTCAATAAGCCCAACTGAAACTATTAATGATACTTCATTATTTTTCTTAATTACTTCAACCTTTTGTTCCAATGACTGATATCCCTTTGATAATATAACTTTATCAATTTTATATTTTAATTCTTCATCTTCTGATGAAGTTGGGGTATCTTTATTTAAGAGGGGTAAATCTATAATTTTACAACCAGCTAAGGTCAGTGCTAGAAATATTACGAGAACTAATGATAATAAACGGTTCATAAGAGTTCGCCTCCTTACTACATTTTACAATAATAAAATGCTTTCATCAATAATAGTTTTGACAATTATTCGTTATATTATATAATGATGTGTAGAAGTGTTGAACAGATGTTCAAAGGAGTGATTAAAATGAATGAATTTAAAATAGAATCCACATATAAACCTACGGGAGATCAGCCTCAAGCCATTGATAAGCTGGTAGAAGGGCTTAATAATAATCTTAAACATCAAGTTCTTTTAGGTGTTACAGGTTCCGGAAAGACCTTTACCATGGCAAATGTAATAGAGAAGGTTCAAAAACCTACCTTAGTAATTGCCCACAATAAGACCCTGGCATATCAGCTGGCCAGTGAATTTAAGGAGTATTTCCCAAATAATGCAGTTGAATACTTTGTTTCTTACTATGATTACTATCAACCTGAGGCCTATGTTCCTCAGACCGATACCTTTATAGAAAAAGACTCATCCATAAATGATGAAATAGATAAGCTTCGTCACTCTGCTACTGCTTCCCTTTTCGAAAGAAGGGATGTAATAATAGTAGCTTCAGTATCCTGTATCTACGGACTTGGAGACCCTATAGACTATGAAAACCTGACCCTTTCATTGCGGCCAGGTATGATTAAGGATAGGGATGAAATAATGAGAAAACTTATAGATATTCAATATATGAGAAACGATATAAATTTTGAAAGAGGGACCTTTAGGTTAAGAGGGGACATCTTGGAAATCTTCCCTGCTGCATCCAGTGAGAATACTATTAGAGTAGAATTTTTCGGAGATGAAATTGAAAGACTGACAGAGGTAAATTATTTAACTGGGGAAGTTATTGGATATAGAAATCATGTATGGATATTTCCTGCTTCTCACTATGCTACCTCTCAAGATAAGGTAGCTAAAGCCATAGAAACTATAGAAGATGAATTAGTCCAGACTATTAGAGACTTCAAGGACAGGGATAAACTCCTTGAAGCTCAGAGGATAGAGCAAAGAACTAGGTATGATATTGAAATGCTAAGTGAAATGGGCTTTTGCTCAGGAATAGAGAACTATTCCAGGCATATGAGTCAAAGACCTGCAGGTAGTAGACCCTATACCTTAATTGACTACTTTCCTGATGATTTTCTTATTATAGTAGATGAATCCCATGTTACAATCCCACAGATAGGTGGAATGTATGAAGGGGATCGTTCTAGGAAGTCTAACTTAGTTGAATATGGCTTTAGGCTTCCTTCGGCCTTGGACAACAGGCCCTTAAAATTTACCGAATTTGAGAGTATGGTAAATCAAATAATATACGTATCAGCTACTCCTAGGGCCTATGAATTAGACCATACACAGAATACTGTGGAGCAGATTATAAGACCAACTGGATTATTGGATCCTGTTATAGAAATTAGATCTACTAAGAATCAAATTGACGATTTAGTTACTGAAATAAGAAAGACAATAGAAAAAGAGGAAAGAGTTCTAGTCACAACTCTTACTAAGAAGATGG
>CAZTEN010000038.1:8502-11435 GCA_964612495.1 uncultured Tissierella sp.
ACGCTGACCGTCAAAATGGCAGAGGATCTGACCAAATATTTCAAAGAAATAGGAATTAAGGTAACATACCTTCACTCAGATGTTGAAACCATTGAAAGAATGGAGATTATCAGGGATTTAAGATTAGGTAAGTACGATGTGCTTGTAGGTATAAATCTACTTCGTGAAGGTCTGGACCTACCTGAGGTTTCATTAGTAGCTATTTTGGATGCAGATAAAGAAGGATTTTTACGTAGCGAGACCTCCCTTATCCAAACTACCGGAAGAGCTGCAAGAAACGTTGATGGACGTGTTATTATGTATGCTGACAATATGACTAAATCCATGGAGAGGGCCATTTCTGAAACTAATAGAAGAAGAGAGATTCAAGACAAATACAATAAAGAACATAATATTATACCTAGCTCCATAGTAAAGGGTGTAAGGGAAATAATAGAGGCCACTATAGTAGCTGAATATGAGATCAAATATGAGGACACATTTACAAACGAAGAAATTGATGTTATGATAGTTGGGCTTGAGCAAGCTATGCTTAAGGCAGCAGAGGAATTGAACTTCGAAAAAGCTGCAGACTTAAGGGATAAGATAATCAATCTAAGGAAGATGTTGAAATAATGAGGTGAATCATGCACAAGGATTATATAGTAGTAAGGGGAGCTAAGGTAAACAATCTAAAGAACGTAAGCGTTAAGCTTCCAAGAGATAAGTTTATAGTATTTACTGGTCTTAGCGGATCAGGGAAATCCTCTCTGGCCTTCGATACCATCTATGCTGAAGGGCAAAGAAGATATGTGGAATCCCTATCAAGCTATGCAAGGCAGTTTCTGGGACAAATGGATAAACCCGATGTTGAGTATATAGAAGGATTATCCCCTTCCATATCAATCGACCAAAAGACCACCTCAAAGAATCCTAGGTCCACTGTTGGAACCGTAACTGAAATCTATGATTATTTAAGGCTTTTATATGCAAGAATAGGAACTCCTTACTGCCCTGAATGTGGTAAGGAGATTACAAGTCAGACTGTAGAGCAGATTGTAGACAAGATTATGGAACTCGAAGAGAAAACAAGGATTCAAATCTTGGCTCCTATTATAAGGGGTAAGAAGGGGGAGCATGTAAAGGTTCTGCAGGAGATTAAGAAGGAAGGCTATGTTAGGTTAATCGTAGATGGAGAGCCTTATGAAATCTCAGATGAAATCAAGCTTGCGAAGACCAAGAAGCATGATATAGAAGTAGTTGTAGATAGAATTATAGTAAGAGAAGGAATAGAAAGTAGGCTTGCGGAATCCATAGAAGCTGCAATAAGACTAGGTGACGGCTTGGTAATTGCAGACTTAATGGATGGAGAAAGGATTACCTTCAGTCAAAAGCTTGCTTGTCCGGATCACAATATAGGTATAGAAGAATTAAGTCCAAGGATGTTTTCCTTTAACAGCCCCTTTGGAATGTGTCCAACCTGTAATGGACTGGGTTTCCATCAAGAGATAGACCCGGATTTAATAATTCCAAATAAGGACCTTAGCATATCTAAAGGAGGAATCGCCCCATATAGTGGTTCTGCTGAATCCACATACTATTATCAAATGTTTAAATCCATAGCAGAAATCCATGGATTTAGTGTGGATGCACCACTTAGCCAAGCACCTCAAATAGTAATTGATGAAATATTATACGGAACTAGAGAGCCAATTGTATTTATGTTCAATAGCCATTTTGATAATGAAGGTATGAGGGAATATAAGGGGAAATTCGAGGGAGTAATCCCGAATTTAGAGAGAAGATATAGATCTACCAATTCAGACTATATGAAGGATAAAATAGATGAATTTATGATAGATACACCATGCCCGTCTTGTCATGGAAATAGACTTAGAAGTGATGTGTTGTCAGTAAAAATAAACGGATTAAATATAGCTCAGGCAACGGATCTTTCAGTTGTGGATTCCATTGACTTCTTTCAGAATCTTAAACTTACAGAAAACCAAGCAAAGATAGGAGACCAGATTTTAAGGGAAATCCATGATAGACTTAGCTTCTTAAGGGAGGTAGGTCTAGAATATTTAACTCTTTCCAGAATGGCCGGAACTCTCTCCGGAGGCGAAGCCCAGAGAATCAGACTGGCAACCCAAATAGGCTCTGCCTTAGTTGGAGTAATATATGTACTTGATGAGCCTAGTATTGGGCTACATCAGAGGGATAATAGCAAGCTGATTAAGGCTTTAAGGGACCTAACCGATTTAGGAAACACCCTTATTGTGGTTGAGCATGATGAGGACACCATGTATGCAGCTGACCATATAGTGGACATTGGACCGGGAGCAGGAATACATGGAGGTCATATAGTAGCAGAGGGGACTATTGATGATATCATGAACACCCCTGAATCCATTACAGGAGCATATCTCTCCGGAAGGATGAAGATTGAAACACCTGAGAAGAGAAAGCCTACCAATGGAAAGTGGTTAGAAATAAAGGGTGCTAGGGAGAACAACTTGAAGAATATAGATGTTAAAATCCCCCTTGGATTGTTTACCTGTGTCACAGGAGTTTCAGGTTCGGGAAAATCTTCTCTAGTAAATGAAATCCTATTTAAGTCTCTTTCACAAAAGTTAATGCGTGCTAAGACTAAAGCGGGACAACATAAGGAGATAAAGGGTATCGAATATCTTGATAAGGTTATCGATATAGACCAGAGTCCTATAGGTCGTACTCCCAGGTCAAATCCTGCTACCTATACGGGAGTATTTGACTATATAAGGGATTTGTTTGCCATGACCAATGAAGCTAAGATGAGAGGGTATCAAAAGGGAAGATTTTCTTTTAATACTAAAGGAGGTCGTTGTGAAGCTTGTAAGGGTGATGGAATATTGACGGTAGAAATGCACTTTTTGCCGGATGTATATGTCCCTTGTGAAGTATGTAAAGGCAAG
>CAZTEN010000039.1:0-9237 GCA_964612495.1 uncultured Tissierella sp.
GGAATGAACATCTTGTTTTGTGAGAATAAAACTCCAACTTCAGACATTCCTACAACTAACCCTTTATTGATAATGTCAAGCGGCTTCTCTCCTGCTTCAAGAAGTGTATTTACTGACGCTATAACTAGTTTTTTCTTTCCTTTGAGAACTTCCATAGCGAGTTGCTCATAATTTGCCATTGTTGTACCTCCTGTATTTATTTTACTTTGTTTTATAGCATTAGATTTAGTATAGCATAAGTAATTTTTAAGTCCAATATAGATAATTCATATATGATTACTTGATTACATATGATTATAATCATAAGCTTATGAAAATTAATCATAATGCAAGTCTTCCACTATATTTAAAAACACCTCTAAAGTTATTAGTATTTTTGTTATACATAATATCTTTAAGGTGTTTATGATTGTAAATATGTTATTCTTATTAATCTAGCTCCGGCTCATCCCAATTATGATATACGTCTTGAACGTCATCATGGTCTTCAAGCATATCAATCATCTTAGTCATCTTCTTGATGTCATCTTCAGCAGTTAGGGCTACTACGGTTTGTGGTATATAGCTAATTTCAGCCATAGCGAATTTATAACCTTTTTCGGATAATCCATCTCTAATGGCATTGAAGTCATCCGGAGAAGTGGTGATTTCAAAGCCTTCATCTGATGATTCAAATTCTTCTGCTCCAAGGTCTATAGCCTCCATTGTTAACTCATCTTCATCTATCTCATGGTCTCTCTCAATGGCTAGGATGCCTTTCCTATCAAACATAAAGGAAACAGAGCCATTTGTTCCAAGATTACCGCCGTTCTTATCGAAGGCATGCCTGACATCTGAAGCCGTTCTATTCTTATTATCAGTTAAACAGCTAACCATAACAGCTACTCCTGACGGTCCATATCCTTCATAAGTAATCTCCTCGAATAAATCAGAGCCTAGTTCCCCACTGCCCTTCTTTATAGCTCTTTCGATATTGTCATTTGGCATATTTTCAGCCTTGGCCTTTTCGATTGCTGCCTTAAGGGATGCATTGTAGTTTGGATCCGGTCCGCCTTCCTTTACTGCCACCATTATATATCTACCAAGCTTAGTAAAGGCATTAGCTCTCTTAGCATCGGCTTTACCTTTTTTGTTTTGTATATTATGCCATTTTGAATGTCCTGACATGTATTTCACTCCCTCTATTTTATTGCTACTATATTTTAGCATATGTTATAGCTATTACAAAATACTTTTTATTCATTTCCTCTAAATATCTTCAATTAGGCCAAAGAACAAGTATACCTATACTTTATAGCTTTAATCTATGTATATATAATCATTTTTGGAATATTTCTACTCTTTATAGGAATCTATGAGCTATTCAAAAAAAATAGGCCTTGACCTATTTTTCATTTTTTAGTGTTCTATAGATACAATCTCCTATCAAGTATTTTAAACCCAGGTCTTCAGCCTTAGCTATGACCTCATCATTGTAGGCACCCGGTTGGAAAAATATATATTCAACACCTGCTTCCTTTGCTTCTTCAAGGATATTTATACTAATCTTAGCCGAGACTACCATATCTACTACTTCTACTTTGGCTGGTATATCCTTTAGGAATTTATATATCTTATCTCCTTCTATTTCATCATAATTAGGGCTTATACCATATGTTTCATAATCATGTTCTTTTAACACATTATATATCTTATATCCCCACTTCTCATGCTTTGCTGTTACTCCTACAACTGCCCATATTTTCTTATCAAGCATTTCCTGTTTTATAGTCATTTAATCACTCTCCTAATTTTTCTTAAATATTAGTATTGTTTATACTAATAAATTCTTATCCCATTTCTAGCCGGTAGATGCTTCTCTTCTAGGCTTATTATTTCTGCTGTTCCATTGGTAATATTCATTATATCTTCAATAAAGTCATCAAGTCTTGATTTCATAACATATATTTGTATCCCCACATTCTCCTTATAAGTCATATCCTCAGCCTTATAGCCACTATTTGACAGGAAGTTTTCAAGCTTCCCCAAAATAGCATAGTCAATGTTTATCCTTAATTTTGTATGGATGGTCATATCTACAATTTGACCTGCATCTAGGCCTATCTTAGCCGATTTTGTATAGGCCCTTATCAAGCCTCCACCACCTAGCTTAATTCCCCCAAAATATCTAGTAACTACTACTACTACATTTCTTAAATCCTCTTTCTTGATAACTTCAATAACCGGTATGCCGGCAGTCCCTGAGGGTTCACCATCATCGCTAAATCTCTGAACATTGGAATCTTCTCCATATACATATGCATAAACATTATGGGTTGCATCTTTATGCTTAGTCTTAATCATTTCTATAAATTCTAGAGCATCTTCCTCTGAGTTTATTGGAGAAACATATCCAATGAATTTGGACTTGTTAATTATTGTTTCATCTTGACCATATTCCTTTACAGTACGATAAATATCCTTCAAAGTATCACCATCTATTTAATAAATTCCTTATATTTTTCATAATCAATATGATTTATGACTAAGGTTATTTCCGTGCCTTCCTCCTTGTATTCCATTCTACTAACCTCATAGTTATTCATGAAATAATTAACAATATTCTGCCTATCATAGGGAATTAAAAGGTCTACATTTCTATACTGCTGAGGTAATAGGTCTTCTATTAGATTCATAAGCTCCTGAATTTGCACCCCATTCTTAGCTGATATAAATACCTTATTATCTACTAGCTTGTGGTCATATTCAAGGTCTTGTATGTCTACCTTATCCATCTTATTGAATACAAATATCATTGGCTTATCCAATACTTTTAGGTCCTTTAAAATATCTAATGTTGTATTAATCTGTATATCTAAATTGCTGGTAGATGCATCCACTACATGAAGAAGTAAATCTGCATATTTAACCTCCTCTAGAGTGCCCTTAAAAGCTTCAATAAGCCTTGTAGGAAGCTTGGATACAAAACCTACTGTGTCCGTTATTAAAAAGGTTTGCCCATTAGGTAATTTTGAACGCCTCAAGGATGTATCAAGAGTTGCAAAAAGCATATCCTCTACATAGACCTCTTTTTTTTCTATTCCCTCATCATTGAATTCAATCAACTTATTAAGAAGAGTAGATTTCCCAGCATTAGTATATCCTACAAGGGCTACAATAGGAAGACTTGATTCCTCTTTCTCTTTACGTTTCTTACCTGCTCTACTTCCTTTAGCTGTTTCTCAATATTGTATATTTCCCTTAGGATATGTCTTCTATCAGTTTCAAGCTTTTGTTCCCCAGGACCTCTGGTACCTATTCCACCACCTGTCCTAGAAAGATAATCGCTATAGCCTATTAGTCTAGGCAACCTATATTTTAATTGAGCTAATTTAACCTGTAACTTCCCTTCAGACGATTTTGCCCTATTTGCAAATATATCCAGTATAAGATTGGTTCTATCAATAATCTTCTTATCTATAAGCTTCTCTAGATTTCTAAGCTGTGCTCCACTTAATTCATCGTTAAATACTACTGTAGTAATATCAAGCTCATCACAATAATGTCTTATCTCCTCCGCCTTTCCTTTTCCGATGAAATGACCAGGATGTATACCTTCCTTTCTTTGTATTACCCTGGAAATTACTAAACCTCCTGCTGCTTTCACTAGCTCTTGTAGCTCATCCATGGAGGTATCTATATCAATATCATCATTTGGAAGTTCTACTCCTACTAACAAAACTCTCTCTAATGCCGATTCATTCAATTTATCACCGCCATCAAGTATTTAAAATAAGTATATCATTTTTTGATTAATTTATCCACTATATACAATTTCAGGCGTATCATACTGTAAATCTTTAAATATTAACATTGCAAATTATATATGGTATAATATATATTATTTGATTAAAGGAATTATCTATTTAGTTTTTTAGGAGGTAACTAATGTCAAATGAAAATAAGGAAAAAACAAAAACAAGAAAAAAGAAAAGGAAGCGGGAATTCACAGTGTTAAAAGCCTTTAAAATGCTCATTGTCTTACTTGTAATTGCAGGTATATTAGCCGGGGGAGCACTGGGTGGCGTTGCTCTTTCCATAATCAAGGATGCACCGGATATAGATCCATCTAATATTAACGCAACATTAGCACAGACATCTAATATCGTTGATATAAATGGTGGCCTTATTGAAAAAATTCAGGCACCTGAGTTTAGAACCGTAGTATCTTTAAATGAAATGCCCCAGCATCTTCTAGATGCTTTTATAGCAATAGAAGATGAGAGATTTTATGACCATATGGGAGTAGATCCTTTAGGTATTATTGGTGCAATTATGGATAATTTTAAATCAGGAAATCTGCGGGGTGCCAGTACAATTACTCAACAGTTAGCAAGAAACTTATACTTATCAAATGAAGTAAGTTGGACCAGAAAAATTACCGAAGCATATCTTGCATTTAAGATTGAAAGAGTACTTACAAAAGATCAAATTCTTGAAGCATATCTAAATAGAAGTTCCTTTGGGCAAAATGCATATGGTGTTCAGGAAGCAGCTCGTACCTATTTTTCAAAGGATGTAGACCAACTTACTATTTCTGAATCCGCACTAATAGCCGGAATAGTAAAAGGTCCTAATATTTATCAGCCATATATGCGTATAAAACCCGAGGACTATGATTCTTCAAAGCATTATGAAGTTGGCCAAATAGATGTTTTGGGAGAAAGGTATATACTCGTATTTAATCCAACTTCTGTAGAGAGGCAGAAATTAGTTTTAAGTAAAATGTTAGATTTAGAAAAGATTACACAAGCACAATACTATGAAGCCATTAATCAAGATATTAAGCTAAGCTTAAAGCCAGAGGAACAGAAGAACGCAGATATTACCTCTTACTTTACAGATTATGTTAAGTCAACAGTAGTGGATGCACTTGAAGATAAGCTGGGATATACTCCTGAGGATGCTGAAAAGCTCCTATTTACCGGTGGATTAACAATACATGCTACAATAGATATAGAGATGCAGAAACAACTTGAAGATATATATGAAAACTTTACAGAAATCCTTGTAGGAAACACAAATGGTATAAGAGGTCCAATATTGGTTGATTGGAACTTGAACAGAGCAGGAAACGTACTGGATGACAAGGGAAATCTTATTTTCTATAGTAAGTCTAATTTAATGACTGAAGACTATAGGTTAACAATAGAAAATGGGACTTATACCTTGGAAAATGGAGATATCATAATCAATAATAGAAAGCTTACTCCATATCCTAAACATATAGATGTGGGAGACTTCTATACTATTGATGAGAGAAAGAACCTTGTTACTCATACAGTTGGATCCATAGTTATTCCTACAGATGAATTTACAATTAATGATGACAAGTCTATCAGGATTTCAAAGACCTACTTAGATAAAAATCAGGACTTCTATACTATTGAAAATAATAATCTTGTTATTAATAGCAAATACTATTATGTAGCTAAGGATGGTATAGTACAACCTCAATCAGCTAGCACAATTTTAGATTATAGAACCGGACATATAAAAGCTATTGTTGGAGGTAGAGATGTTGAGGGTCAGAGGATTCTAAACAGAGCTACAGATTCTGCTAGACAACCAGGATCAGCCATTAAACCTGTCGCTGTATATCTTCCAGCCCTTGACAATGGCTATACTGCAGCATCAGCTATAGATGATATTCCTTTCTATAATGGAAATGGGCAACTTTGGCCTAAAAACTGGTATACTGGTTATAGGGGGATTCATACCTTAAGGAGAAGTGTAGAGCAATCGGTTAACGTCAACTCAGTAAAGACATTAAAATCCATAGGGGTAGGAACTTCTATGGATTATTTAGAGAAGATGGGAATCATAGATAAAGAACATCCTGAAAGGGATAATATTGTTACAAGAAATGAAAATCCTAATACACATGATGAAAACCTATCAGCTCTTGGCTTAGGTGGCATGACAAAAGGACTTAGTCCTTTGGAATTAACAGCTGCCTTTGGGGCTATAGCAAATAACGGAAAGTACGTTGAACCTATTGCATTTACAAAGATAATCGATAAGAATGGCAACCTATTATTGGATAATACCCCAAAAGAAACCATAGTAGTATCACCTCAGGTAGCTTATATTATGGGAGATATTTTAAGGACTACGGTTTCAAATGGTTTAGCAGGAAGAGCTAAATTATCTAATATGGCTGTTGCCGGTAAGACCGGTACTACTAACGAACAGGTAGATATTTGGTTTGTAGGTTATACGCCATATTATGTATCAAGTGTTTGGATTGGTAATGACTCTCCAAAGATAACCATATCTAAAGGAAGTAGTACAGCTGCTTCCTTATGGCAACATATCAATACAAGAGTCCATGAAAATCTTGAAAGTAAAACAACTTTTGAAAGACCTAATGGCATTATATCTGCAAGTATTTGTACACAATCGGGGCTTCTAGCAACGAATTTATGTGCGCAGGACCCTAGAGGGGTAATAAAAACCGAGCTATTTGCAGAAGGAACGGTTCCTACTAAGCATTGTGATATGCATGTAGCACTTCAGGTAGATACATCAACTAATCGTCTAGCTAACAAGTATTGCCCTGATAACCTGATTTCAACAAGAATATTTATACAGAGAACACCACCTTATAATCCCGGAGATCACAATGGTATAGTCCCAAGTGATTATAATTACAATGCTCCTACAAGATATTGTACAGCACATGATGAAACTACTATTATTGTAGATCCATTGGAAGAGTGGTTTAATGAATGGTTTAATAATAACGGCAAAGATAACAATGGTAATGAGGAAGTTGTACCATTAGAACCAATCTTGGATGACGATAGGAACAATTAAGAGGATAGTCCTAAGGACTGTCCTCTTAAGTTTTTGTTTTTGGGTTAAATATTATAGCCATTATATATCCAAAGAGGATTATTCCAGAAATCCCTGCAGCAGTAGCTTCGATACCTCCGGTAAATGCACCAATTAAACCTTTGGTTTTTGCACCTTCAACAGCTCCTTTTGATAGAGAATTCCCAAAACCACATATAGGTACAGATGCACCAGCTCCTCCAAACTCAAGTATAGGGTCATAAATACCTAAAGCACCCATTATTACTCCAAGCATAAGAAATGTAACCAATATATGAGCAGGTGTTAGCTTGGTATTATCCAAAATCACCTGTCCAATAACACAAATAAAACCTCCTACTGCAAAAGCCTTAATATATTCCATATCTACCCTTCCCTCTTGTTTTCAATTACCACTGCATGTGCTATTCCTGGTATAGACTCACCTTGCTGGGTTATAAGAGTTGAATGAAGTGCTCCCGTTGACATGAGTAACACTTTGTTTAAATTCCCCTTTTTCATTTCCTTTATTATATATCCATTGAAAACCGATCCTGAACATCCACAACCACTTCCACCAGCATGAGTATCTTGCTTGGATCTATCGAATATTTCAACACCACAGTCTGTATAATTCTTAGATAAATCATATCCTTCTTTTTTCATCATATCGATGACGATATCTTTACCTACATATCCTAAATCACCTGAGATTATTAAATCATAATAAGATGGATCTCTCCCTGTATCCTTAAAGTGATTAATAAGGGTATCCATTGCTGCTGGAGCCATTGCAGCCCCCATATTGGCTGCATCCTTTATTCCAGGGTCTATAATTTTTCCGGTTGTTATGCATTTTATATAGGGTCCTGCTCCGGATGGTGAAATCAATGTAGCACCTGCCCCAGTTACGGTCCATTGTGCTGTCATCTTCCTTTGATTTCCATATTCTAATGGAAATCGAAACTGTCTTTCTGCTGTTGAAAAGTGACTAGATGTTGCACAAACAATCTTATCAGCAAATCCTCCATCCATAAGCATGGCTCCTAGGGATAAGGATTCTGTCATTGTGGAGCAGGCTCCGTACAATCCAAAATATGGTATTCCCAATTGTCTTGCACTATAGCCTGATGCTATAATCTGGTTAAGTAAATCACCTGCTATAAGATAATCTATATCCTTTGGTGCAAGTCCTGCCTCTTCAATAGCTCCCTTAATGCATTCTTCTTGAATCTTCGATTCTGCTTTCTCCCAGGATTCAGTTCCCCATAGGTCTTCTTCAAGGATTAGATCAAAATAGTCTTTTAATGGTCCATCCCCTTCCTTAGGTCCTACTATTGTGTACGAACTTATAATAGCCGGTGGATTCTGAAGTTTTACAGTTTGACTTCCTATTCTTTTTATAGCCATCTAATCACCTCCTAAAAAGTAAACTTAATAATCCAACTATTATTGAGCTACCTATCCCATATACAAGAACAGGTCCTGCTACGGTAAACATTTTAGCAGCAACTCCAAATATAAAACCCTCCCTTTTATACTCCATAGCTGGTGAAACTATTGAATTGGCAAAACCCGTTATAGGAACTGCAGCACCCGCTCCTCCGATTTTCCCAATCTTATCATAGATTCCGAGTCCTGTTAGAAGCGCACCTAAGAAGACCAAGGTTAGAGATGTTCCTGCACCAACTGTTTTCTCATCTAAACCAAGTGATTTTAGATAATTTATTATTATCTGCCCTATAGTACATATGGTTCCACCTACTATAAAAGCCATAACCATATTTTTTAAGTATTTTGGTTTTGGGCTTTTCTTATCTGTAAACTTTTGATATTCTTTTTTGTTTAGTTTATCCATCGCTGCCTCCTAAAATAATAAAATAATAAAGTGCTCCGCATACCTTTCCAATTAACAATGATATCATTACTAGTTTAATTTGCTTTTTTATCTTGAATTTCTTGGAAATAACCGGTATGACATTAAGGGTCTCAGCAAGAGCTGATGCAAACATTCCTAAGAATATTCCTGAGAACAAACCTGCAAATAGAACGAAACCCTTTCCTAGCCTTACATTATAACCGTTGAAGTAAATAAGTGTAAAAAACCAAGAACTAGTCATATAAATGGCTTCATAAAGCTTTAAATACCGTTTAGTTTCTGTAAGCTGTATCAATCTTGGAAAAACCTTAATAAGGGTAATAAATGCAGCATATGCACCGCCAACTAATACACCTCCACCAAATGATGATACAATCGGAATCAAATATTTCATCTTATCATTCCTTCTCTTTTGGTTCTGTTAACTCATTCATTATATAGTCCTCCAAATCCTTATCATATAAATAAAGGTTTCCATTGGAAATTAAATTATACGTTTTTTC
>CAZTEN010000039.1:9247-11375 GCA_964612495.1 uncultured Tissierella sp.
GTCCAGGTTCCATACGCCGTCTTTTACTAGAACTCATTATTCTTATAAAGAAGGTTAACATCCCAACTCCTAATCCAATAGAATAAGGTATGTTCATAATAAGTGGATTCTCCTTATGTTCACCAATAAAAGTAAAATAAAGTCTCTCTAAGGCATCCGTCATATTAACATCCTCATGGAAGTACATTATCCCTAAGGCTGCACCAAAGAACAGAGTAAAACATACGAAAATTAGTTTTCCAATTTGAATAATAGGATTTATTTTTTCTCTTGACTTTATCTCTAGAATGATTTTATCTGCTCCATAGAATTGAATTTCAATATCTGAAAATTTACTAGTTAGTATTTCTGCGATTTCTATTGTAGTAATATAATCCCAGGTTTCTTCCTTATCACCAGTATATACCTTAGTATTTTCAACCTTCTTTCTTAAAGCCTCATTACTACAATAAACTGCTCCTAAATCCTTTAGGTATATTGATTCCTCAATGTCAAAGGACTTCTTAGTAACTAATCCTATATAAATTATCTGCTTTTCCATTATTCATCATCCAATCTATTGATTACTAGGGTAGCGCTTTTAGGTACATTAGTCGACTTATTTTCCCTGAAATAAATCGTAACTAAGGTAGTTACTATAATCATTAAGATTGAGATTTTAATCAGCGTCTTTGATAGAGTCATCTTTTCATCACCTAAATATATTATTAACTATTTGTAATTACTTATTCAAAAAAAAAGACATATCATGCCTTTGCAAGATATGTCCTCATTTCTTCTACTATCCTTTTTTCTATTCTGGAAACCTGTACTTGAGATATTTCAAGAAGTGAAGCAACTTCACTTTGAGTCTTGTCTTTGAAGTACCTTAAAACAATTATCTTTCTATCTCTCGGTTTTAATTTACTCAACATGTCCTTTAATAAGATGTTATCTATCATATCCATTTCTACATCATCTTCATTACTAATTTTATCGATTAAATATAGTGGAGTCCCATCATTCTCATGAACTACATCGTAGAGATATTCAGGATGATAAGTTGACTCTATGGCCATTACAATATCTTCCTTTTCAATCCCAATTTCTTCTGATATCTCCAAAATAGTTGGTTCTCTACCTAATTCCTTGGAAAGCTTCTCTTCTGCTGTTTTAGCCATATAGGCCACTTGTTTTAAAGATCTGCTTACCTTTATAATTCCATCATCTCGTAAGAATCGTTTTATCTCCCCCATGATCATTGGAACTGCGTACGTTGAAAACTTTACATCAAAACTTAAGTCGAATTTATCTATTGCCTTCAATAATCCAATACTTCCAATTTGAAATATATCCTCGAAATCTATTCCTCTATTGGCAAATCCTCTAATAACCGACCTTATCAGCCCTAAGTTGGATTCAACTAGTTTTTCTCTCGCTTCACTATCACCACTTTGAGATCTTTTTATAAGTTCTATAGTCTCTTCATGAGATAGTAATGCCTTTCCCCCTGAACTCATAATATCTACTCCTTAGCAATAGAGCTTTTTATTTTCTTTCTCATAGTGACAGTAGTGCCTACTTCCTTTATACTCTCTACCTTAAGCTCATCCATAAATGTCTCCATAACAGTAAAGCCCATGCCTGATCTTTCAAGTTCCGGTTTAGATGTATAAAAAGGTTCCAATGCCTTTTCGATATCTCCTATCCCCTTTCCCTTGTCTCTTATTATTATCTCCAATTCATTGCCATTTATTCTAGACTCCATTGTAACTAATCCTTCTCCATACTCATAACCGTGGATTATAGCATTAGTTACAGCCTCTGAAACAGCAGTTTTTATATCAGATAATTCTTCAAGAGTAGGGTCAAGTTGAGAAGCAAATGCTGCTACTACTACTCTTGCGAAGGACTCGTTGCTAGACTTGCTTAAGAACTCCAACTTCATATAGTTTTTTTCCATCAGTATCACCTCTCCAATTTTTGTAATGCTTCTTCCACAGTTTTATAGACCTCTATAATTTTAGTTAGCCCCGACATCCTTATTATTCTATCTACATATATATTAGAGCTAATCAAGAGAAGTTTTCCCTTCTTTTCTACTGTATTCTTATATCTTCCCATGATAAGACCAATACCTGAGCTATCC